>NZWA01000087.1 GCA_002697505.1 Flavobacteriales bacterium
TTTAGATCACATCCAAAATAAAAAAAATGTTCATCATGATAGTTCTACCCAGTTATTAATTGATTATTATAAGCAATAATTTATTTTTTTATACTAAATACATAAAATAAGTACCTATTTATGGTATTTTTAGTTTGATTTATAAATCAATGTAAATTAATAATATAACTATTAATTGGGAAATTATTATAAATGAAATTATCAACTAAAGGTCGTTATGCTATCCGTATTATGCTTTGCATCGGTAGATTTCAGAATCTTGGATCTGTTTCCAAAAAGAAAATTGCTGAACAAGAGGGTATTTCTACTGATTATATTGAACAAATTGTAACGCCATTAAAAAATGCTGGATTAGTTGTTAGTACAAGAGGACTTCACGGTGGTTTCAAATTAACAAATTCTGCATCAAAAATTTCTTTATATGATATTTTATCAGCTATAGAAGGAGATTTTAATAAGGTTGAAGTACTTGCTGAAGGAGTTAGTCGTGCCGATGATGGTGTCATGAAAGATATTTGGAAGGGTGCGTTTAAAGAATTAGTTGATTATTTTTCGGGAATTAGTTTAAAAAATTGTATAGATAATTATGAAAAGCTTATGAGTAAAGAGCCAATCATGTTTAATATTTAAGGAGAAAAAAATGCCTATATATTCAGATATAACAAAAACAGTAGGACAGACACCTATTGTTATGTTGAACCGTATAACTGAAGGAATGCCTGGTAAGGTAGCTGTTAAGATGGAGTCAAGGAATCCTTTGTATAGTGTAAAAGATCGTATTGGTATAGCTATGATCGAAGCTGCTGAAAAGCAAGGATTAATTAAGGAAGATACGAAAATTGTAGAGCCAACAAGTGGTAATACCGGAATAGCCTTAGCTTTTGCTGCAGCAGCTAAAGGGTTAAATTTAATTCTAACCATGCCAGAAAGCATGAGTTTAGAGCGTAGAAGATTGTTAAAAGTTTTAGGAGCTGAGCTTGTATTAACACCAGCTGAAAAAGGAATGCCTGGAGCTATTGCAAAAGCTGGAGAATTAGTAGAAGAAGATGCTAATGCTATTATGCTTCAACAGTTTGAAAATCCTGCTAACCCTGAAATTCATAAAGCTACAACAGCCGAAGAAATTTGGGAAGATACAGCTGGGGAAATAGATATTTTTGTTGCTGGTGTGGGAACCGGAGGTACAATTACTGGAGTAGCCTCTGCACTCAAACCTCGAAAAGAAAGCTTAAAAGCTGTAGCAGTAGAACCAATTTCATCTCCCGTCATATCTGGTGGTGCACCTGGACCCCATAAGATTCAAGGAATTGGTGCGGGGTTTATTCCTGGTAATTTAGATACTGAGCTTGTTGACGAGGTAATGCAAATTGATCACGAACAAGCTGGAGAGATGGCTCGTCAATTAGCTAGAGAGGAAGGAATCTTATGCGGTATTTCTGCTGGAGGTAATGTGTATGCTGCAGTTGAACAGGCAAAGAGACCTGAAAATGAAGGTAAATTAATTGTTACAATTGTATGTGATACAGGTGAAAGATACCTGTCTACTTGGTTGTTTGAGTAATTAGAAAAATTTAAGAGGAATAAGAGGTAGTAATAAAGCTATAAGAATTGCCACCGCTGCACCAATTGTAGCTTTACCTAAATCACTTAATACAAGTCTTGTTACTTCTTTTTTATTTCTATGTCTTAAATTAATAGCAATTCCTATTTCTCTTCCTGCTATGAGTCCAAGAAATACCCAAGTCGTGCTCATTGGCATATTTGCCGGCCAAGGAATATCCCATCCCATTGTCGAAAACCAAACTGGTATATAATCAAATTTGAAAAAAAGTAAGATTAATCCATATGAGAAATCGATAAGCGAAGCGGAACGAACATTAATAGTATTTGTTTTTGAGGTAACAATTTTTTGAATTTTTCCACCTTTAGTTTTTATTATATATCCTTGTAGTAATACCATAGAAGTCAGAGCTAAAAGCATATGAGTAAAAGATAATTGCCTTGGAAGATATACGAAAATATTGGCAAGGTCTTGTATTAACCACATTGACCACAAAAATCCTGTTGATAGCCATTGGAATATAGTCCAGTTAAAAGAATTTTCATTTAATAAGGATTGTTTAAGAACTTTTCGTTCAATTTTAAATAGTATGAAATTAAAAAGTACTAACCCAATTATAAAAGCTAAGAGATATCCAACAACTGATTTTTCCATCATCTTTAAAAATATTGCTGTTGCTGATATGTCACCACCTGTTTGATGAGCAAGTATTCCAGAAAATGATGTAAGAAGTAGGACAGTAGTACTGACTGGAATTCCACTTTTTGTTAAACAAACAAGAACAAGTGGTGGAATTATATAAATCCAACTAAAATTTACATTAACATCTAATGGATGAGGGATATTTTTATCTCCAGCAGCCAGTCTTCCAAATGCAGGATCGCATTCATTAATCGACCACCCATACATTATAGTAAAAAACATTATTCCAGAAATCCAAATCCACAACAGCCACCATGGACGTTTTGAATTTGAACTCAGAAAAGTCCCAAGAGTTTGAATAGAATCATTTGCAATAGCAGAAAAAGCTGCTAATCCAAAACCAATAATCATAAACAGTTCAAACATAAACACTCTATTTTAGATCAAGTTATCATAATATTTTTATTTGAATATTAAAAAAATAAATTAAGTAGGTTCGAGAAAAGGAATAGTTATTTTAAAAGTAGTTCCAATCCCAACTTTACTATCAATATTTATTATTCCAGAATGTACCTGAACAATATGTTTTACAATTGATAACCCTAAACCAGTACCTTTTTTATCTGTAATTCTTCCAGAGCTGCTTCTGTAAAACCTTTCAAATAATCTTGGTATATCATTTTTTTCAATACCAAAACCATTATCTATTATAGATATTCTTAAATTATTTTTATATTTTTTTGCCTTTATATCGATGTTTACATAACTATCAGAATATTTAATAGAATTAGTAATTAAATTTACTAAAGCGTGCTCTATTAAGGATGAATTTATATTCCAATGTAATTCCTTATTACATTCTACATTAAGATTTACTTTTTTTTCATTTAAAAGAAGTTGAACGAGATTAATTGAATTATTTATTACATTAAGAATATTTTTATCTTTAACAAAAACCTTTACGTCTGTTTGTTCTAATCTTGATAACATTAGCAGATCATCAATAATTGCATCTAGTCTACCCGATTGTTTTTTAATAATGTCTAGAAAATTTCGGGCATCTTGATTGTGGTTGAATTCCGACGATAAAAGTGCTTCTACAAATCCTTGAATAGCTGTAACTGGAGTTTTTAATTCATGAGATACATTAGCCACAAAATCTGTTTTTAATTTTTCAAGAAATCTTAAATGAGTAATATCTCTTAAGACTAATAAAGATCCAATAGATTGCTTATATGAATTTAAAAGTAATGTTCCGCTGAAAAGAATTACCTTTGAAGAATCTCCATTTTTAATTAAAATTTCATCAGCGATAGATTTTTTTTCATTCAAAAGACTAAAAATAATCATTTTTATTTTTTTGTTTTCTATTAATTTTTCATAATCTTTTTTTTGTGTTTTTTTACCTTCAATACCTAAAATGTTTCTAGCTTGAGGGTTCACAATGATAATTTTTCCATCATTATCAATTGCCATAACTCCATCATTCATACTTTCTAAAATAGTACTTTGCTCACTTTTTTGTTGATTAATTTTTTCTAGCATTTGGTTAAGAGAGTCTGAAAGTTGATTTAACTCCTCTGTATTTTGTTCAGGGATTTTTTCCTCAAAATCACCTTCAGTAATTTTCTTTGCTGTATGAGTTATTATTCCTAATGGATTGGTAATTCTTCTTGTTGCAATAACGCATACATACATTGAGGCTAGACTGATAATAATTGCAGCTATAAATACTCGCGTTGTCATCGGCCCGACTTCATTTTGAATGCCTGTAACTTCAATCGCCGCTCTTACTGCGCAAATAACTTGATTATTGTCATCAAATAACGGAATTGCTACATATTGATACTCTCTATTGGTTGTTGAACTTCTTCTTCTATCTTTACCGATCTTACCTTCAAGAGCATTAATAACTTCAATTCTATCGTTGTGAGGCTTCATTAAAGATGGAGTTGCATCGGTGTCTCCAATTGCTTGTCCATCAGGTAAGACAACCGTAAAGCGCGTTTTTGAAGCTCCCCCTAATTCAATGCAAAGCTTATCAACATTTTCGTTATTAATAATTCGATATTCATTAATAATAGTTGAATTTCGAAGACTCTCACTTAATAATTTTGCCCTAGTAAGAATATCCTCTTCCACTTGCTTATAATAAAGATTGGACATGGAATTAAAAACGTAAATAGAAATAATGGCAATGGATGCAATTGTAATTATCCAATAGGAGGGAAGTAAAAACCAAAAAAGACCTTTTTTTTTCATAAAGTTAAAATAAAATTTGAAGTAACTTATTCAGCACCTTGTTCATCTTCTCTGAAGCGATAACCAATTCCTCGTACTGTTTCAATAAGCTCACCAGTTTTCCCTAATTTTTTCCTTAAACCAACAATTTGAACATCAACAGATCTATCTGTAACAGGATAATCATTTCCATGAACTTCATCAACTATTTGATACCGAGTAAAAACTCTTCCGGGTTGCTGCATAAATAATTTTAGAACTTTAAATTCGGTAAAAGTTAGAATAGCTTTTTTTCCGTCAATTTTTACTTTATGTCTTATTAGATCAATTTCAATATTATGAATTGTTATTCTTTGGGATTCATCATTTGTTTCATTTTCAGTATTTCGTCTTAACAAAGCTTTAATTCTTGCAGTCAGTTCTCTTGGCCTGAATGGCTTTGATAAATAATCGTCTGCGCCTAATTCTAATCCGGCAACTATATCAGCCTCTTCGCTAAGAGCAGAGATTATAATAACTGGAATTTTACGAGTATTTTTTGACGATTTTAATTCTTTTAAAATTTCCAAGCCATCTATTCCTGGAAGCATGATATCTAATAGTATTAGATCGGGATTTATTTTATCAATAGTTTTAAGGGCCTCTTCTCCTGAATCATTTATATCAACTGAATACCTTTTTCTTTCAAGATTAAATTTAATCAATTCTTGAATGTCGGGTTCATCTTCAATAATGAGAATGTGTTCCTTAACCATTACTGCTGAATATTAATTATTTCTAAAATCCGTTCAATAAGTAAATTGTTAAGATTTAGTTATAGTATTATTCACACAGTATTTTAATTTTTTATTATTTTAAATAAAATCAAGCTTAATTTTTCATACTTTAACTAATTGCTAACAATTTTCTAACTAATTCAAAATCATTCATTTACTGGATAAAATTATTATACTCATAATTTACTAACATATATTTATTTCTATATTCCCGATGCAAGACGAAAGTAATAATCTAAACAGTGGTAGCACTTTTTCAAGTGAGCGTCTTGCATCCATTGATTTTCAAATCATGTCGGGGGACTGGTTTGATTTTATGAGATTAAATTATAAATTGGAGATTAAATCGAAATGAAAAAACAAATCATGATTGTAACTATAATCATTGCTGCGTTGAATGTTCAGGGCGCCGCCTTATATCATGCAGGTGATATATCTAATTCTGTTACATGGAAAGCATCCGATACACATAATATGACTAACCGTGTTACAGTATTACCAGGTGCAACTTTAACTATTGAGCCCGGAACTGTCATAGCAAGTGACGGAGGAACATTAGCTGTAACTGCGGGTGCTCAAATTTTCGCTAAAGGCACTAAAGATGCACCAATTATCTTTACTTCTGTAAATGATGACCGAACTAATTGGCGCCCTGCATGTCAGGAGTGGGGCTCATTAGCTATTATGGGAGAAGGTATTATTTCGTCCCATGTATATAAAGGTGCATTAAAAAATGGAACAGATACAGATACACCAGCCGCTGTAGGAACCCATGTTCGAACCATGGAAGGATTACTCGCACGTGGTGATGGATCCGAATATTACGGTGGAAATAACGATAACTATGACGCAGGAACATTATCTTATGTATCATTCCGATACGGGGGTCAGGTCCTAGAGGAAGCATCAGAGCTTAATGGATTATCTATGGGCGGTGTTGGTCGTGAAACTCAAGTTGATCATATTGAAATCATGAACAATGTTGATGATGGAATTGAGATCTGGGGCGGAACAGTAAATATGAAATATATTTCAATCTGGAACATCGGTGATGACAGTTTAGACTGCGATCAAGGATGGCGCGGAAAAGTACAACACGGATTAATCGTTCAAGGTTATTCAGCTGATGCAAAACAGGGTTCTGGAGTAGGAGATAACTGTATTGAGATGGACGGATCAGAAGATTCTGACTGTGAGCCTCATACAGCATCAACATTATATAACTTTACGGTTATTGGTAACCAATTAAAAGGTGACCACGGTATGGCATTACGTGATAATGTACGTTTGCAAGTTCGTAACTCAATCTTTATGGATGTACCAGACGTTTTAATTGATGAAGAATTAGATGGTGATGGTGGTTCTGGATGGAATTTCGCGTCAGGAGCAACGGTTGATGGCGGTGGAGATTATGCTGCTCGTACAGCTGTTAAAGCTGTTCCTAATATGGAAGANACATATGGAATNGCATATAACGCNCATTCATCTGNNGGAGATTTAGCAAGAATAACTGCTGCTGGNTANGANGCAAGTTTGTANAGTGCGCAGTCNGANGGTTATATGAACGAGCTAACAGANACAGTTCTTTACAATTGTTCTAATCTTGGTGGACATATTGCACAAATTACGACTGCCGGACATCCTGGGTATGACGCAGTAGCTGTTAATGATCTACCAATTGTATCATACACAAGAGGTGCTACTGTATCATTGTATAATGGTGCATTATCAGCCGCTCCTGTAATAAGTTTAGATCCACGAGCAGCTAATGATGCTCTCGTAGCTGACTCATTACCAACAAATGATGGATTCTTTGATCCTGTATCCTACAGAGGTGCATTTAGTTCTAACTACAACTGGTTAGAAGGATGGACGGCTGCTGCTGAGTTTGGCCTAACAACTACAACAGCAAATAGTACAGCGGTTACAATAGCAAGTCCTGTAACAGGTATTACATTCTCATTCCCATCAGAAGCTGGAATATCTTATAGTATTCAGCGATCAAATGATAGTGGTGCTTCCTACAGCGAAGTTGCAACTATTACTGGTGATGGTAGTGAATTATCATACATCGATACTACAGCATCAGCATCTGCTTTTTACAAAGTAGTTGCTCAATAAGTAAAGTTTGTTATTGAACATAGAAAAAGCGGCATGATAAAACGTGTCGCTTTTTTATTATATAGGAAATTAATAAATGAAAAAAAATATTTATCTCATACTGTTTTCCATATTCCTTATATCATGCTCAAAATATTCGACGAGTCTCTTGGAAAAAACCCAAAATGAAATAATTATAAGTGCTATTGAAGCAACAAGTTTATTACCAGATATACCGCATGAAAGAACAAGAAATAGAGAGCTTTCTTCGCTAATTTCATTATTAATTCAGAATGAGGAATTAGATAAAATAAATTTATATTTAGACAGGATCACAGATTGGAGAAAGCCTAAGTTAACCGCAAATCTTGCATTAGCTAATCTAAAAAACGGAAATAAGAAAATTGCAGAGGAGTTGATCAATGAAGTTCAGATTTTAGTAGAAACTATTGAGGGTCTTAAATCCGGTAAGATTTTTGCTACGGGAGAATATAAAGATTTAGTAGAGACTTATGATGATTTTCGCTTAGATAGAGTGAAAGTAGCAATTGCTCAATATTATTGGTTTTTTGGAGATGAAGAGAATGCCATAAAATGGAGTCAGAATGTTTTAGCAACTGAAAAAGCTGATTTTATTAAGGAGCAAGCAGAATCACTTTCAACAACTGATTATAATTCATCCTTATCCATAAATAATATTTTAGCGAATGGAGAAACATTTGAAGGAAAAAAAGCGGCGATTGATGGTTATGTATTATTATATAACTTATATTATCAGGATGATGAAAAAAGAACTCAGATTGAAGAGCTTATCGATAAATTTGAGTCCTCTATGCCAGTGATGTTTAGAATAGAATGGTTACACAGTATGGCTATTTCTGCATATTCATTTGGCGATTATGACAAAGCAATTGATTATTATACAGAGGCCTCCTTATGGATTGCGGATAGTTCTTTTAGGCCTCGTTTATTTTTTCCATTAAAATCATCAAATATCATTACAGCAAAAAAAATTGGTTTAGTTGAAGACGCTCGAGATAGCGCAATTTTGTTACATAATGAGTATGATAGAGTAGAAGAAAGTATATACAATATTCATAGAGCGGATGTATTATGCGCTATTGCTGAATGTTTTATTATCCTAGAAGATTTTAATAAGTCAGAAGAATTATATTGTAATGCTTTTTTTCAATCAGAAAAAAATCCAAATTCAAAGCCCAGAGTTGAAGATTTAACAATAATTATTTCCTCATTAATTAAAAATGAAGTAGAAATTTCTTCTAATCTTATGTATGTTATGTCGGAATTTATAGATAAACTTGGAGCTCCGTGGTAATACGTTTGTTATCCTTATTAATTTTATTTTTAGCAATTTCTGTCTATGCAAACAACGGGGCTATTCGAGGGTCTATTTTTGATGGCGACTTTGATAATCCTTTAAGTGGTGTAAAAATAATAATTTCTGAGACAGGGGATGAGTTTAAAAGTTCAGAAAATGGATCTTTTTATATGGATAATTTAAGTCCTGGTTCTTATACAGTAGTATTTTCTTTTTCAGGATATAATAGATTTATTAAATCAAATGTTGTTGTTAGCGAAGCTGTATTAACAGATTTAGATATTGTTAAGTTGTACGCCGAATATGAAGAGATGGATGAGCTTGTTGTCAGAGATTTTCAAATAGGTGGATCCAGCGAAATTGGTTTACTTAATTTAAGAATGGAAAGTAGCGCATTAATGGATGCGGTTGGGGCAGATTTGATAAGTCGAGCTGGCGCAAGTGATGCAGCTGGCGCCTTAAAACTTGTTTCGGGCACAACAGTTCAAGATGGAAAATATGCTGTTGTTCGAGGATTGCCTGATAGATATGTGGTTTCCTTGTTAAATGGAGTGCGTTTGCCGACATCAGACCCGGACAAAAGAGCTGTACAATTAGATCAATACCCATCTTCACTTATTGAGAGTGTTAGAGTTGTTAAGTCTTTTACTCCCGATCAACAGGGTGATGCTTCCGGAGGTGCAGTAGATGTTGTGTTAAAAACTATTCCTAAAGAGCCCACATTAAACTTTAATATTGGTGTTAAGGTTAATGATAATGATGGGCAAAGAGATTTTTTATCCTATGAGTCTAGTAATAATAATTATCTTGGTCAACGTGACTTTAATCCACCAATAGATCATCAGTTTGGCACAGATCCAATACCACAAGAAATAACTGGATCTATCGGGGTTAAAAAAACTGATCAACCAGTAAATTATAAATGGGGTTTAGAATTAGGAAATAAATATGATATTTCTTTATACGGTAAAGATGTATCTTTAGGTATATTTAGTACAATTAATTATGAGCAAAGTGCTACGCATACAGATGATTTAACATCGGATAAATATACATCGTCTCCAACTCAAATCCAAAGAGCAAATGCACAGGGACAAAATATTTTAGTTCCATATATAAGTAATTGGAATTTAGAAGGAAGTGGTACTGCATTAACTGAATTATGGGATATTAAAAAAAGTTCATATGAAATCAATTGGAATGGAGCTGTAGGAGTTGGATTAGAGCATGAGTTATTTAAATTAAATTACCTTCATGTATTCACACACAACACAGAAGATTCAGCTATCCTTGCAGAAGATACTCGGGGTAGAGAATTGTATAATCCTAATTATTTAGATTCAGTAAATCCTACCGACGACGCAAGTAAATATAGAGCTCCTTTTCGAAGAAATGAGACTCTATTATACAAAGAACGAGATACATCTTCTACTCAGCTTACAGGGGAATATATTTTGCCTTTTAAGAGGTTAAATATCGGAAATATATTAACGCTTAATCAGGCATCAATTAACTGGAATTTATCAAATAACTCATCATCTTTAAAAGAGCCAAATAAATTAATATTGGAGTACCTGTGGCATCCTGGAGAAGAGGTTTTGGTTAATGATCCAAATTATAATGGAAATTACAGCGGCGGATTTAATAACGCATTTAATCCAAATAACACATGGCTCAGCGATTATACACTTACAAATGGACAGGTCCTTTCTCCGCCGGAATTGAATTCAGAGTTTGAGGATGAGTGGGACTGGTTATCAGATATCCAGGATAATTCATCATGGACCTTACCTACTCACGGATGGTATCAAGAAGATTTAAATGTATCGGGATCAACTCCTGGGGTAGTTGTAAGTAATGCCACCGCTGGAAGTTATGTTCCAAATGAAGCTGGTGATCAATTAGGAAATTTTGCAATTGTTTATAAAGAAGTGATTGAAGAAAGTGATCAACAAACATTTAATTATAAATGGGATTTTGAAAATTGGACTACGGAAGACGGATTTTTTAAGATTGGTTTGTTTGAAGATAAAGTAAATAGAAAATATTTTCAACAATCACTCAGTAACATCCCAGATAATGGATTATTAGGTTCAGGAACTTTACCAGGATTTACTGGAGCTTGGTTAGATGATTCATCTACATTATTTGCCAACGGATCAAGATTTTATGATTTGGACTTTAATGGAACAGCGGAAACAGAACTTTTAAATACTACCGTTTTTTCCTCTCTTGGTGATATTTCATACGATGGTGAACAACATCTTGATGCTTACTATTATATGACTAAAATACCTATTTCTGATTTTTTATCTGTTCATGGAGGAGCTAGACATGAGAAATTTTCATTAAAAACATTTCTTGATCCTGATGACGTTCAAACTGCAAAAGCTATTCTAATGGATAATGACGCATCTTCTGCACTTACACCCCAAGGAAATGGTTTTGCCGAAGATGCTGATTATAGTAGAAATGATATTTTATCTGCGATTGGAGTTGATATTAAACCATTTAAAAATATTTTTTTGCGGGTTAATTATTCTGAAACGGTTGCTAAACAACAATTTAAGGAAGTAACACCTATCCTTCAAAGAGATTATCCGGGAGCTCCAATATTTGCTGGTAATCCAAATTTAGAAGCAAGTCCTGTACGAAATTATGACTATCGATTTGATTATACACCGTATCCTGGCGGATTGATATCTATCTCTCATTTCAAGAAAGATATTAAAGATCCGATTGAATATTTTATGACATTAGTTGGACCTAATATTGTGACATTTCCCACAAATTATGAATCAGCAGAGGTTGATGGATATGAATTTGAAATTAGACAAGATATAGGTAGATATTTTTATAACTTTAGAGGGGTTAATATTGGTGGAAATGTTACTGTCATTGAAGGAAATGTAAATATTTCAGATGAAATTGAGCGAGATGTGATGGGGATGCCTGAAAATC
The DNA here is from genome assembly GCA_002697505.1 of Flavobacteriales bacterium. GTDB lineage: Bacteria > Bacteroidota > Bacteroidia > Flavobacteriales > BACL11. Next base: position 11,621 of record NZWA01000087.1, read on the forward strand.
TTTATAATTTATTTTGTACTTATGATATGGATATTAAAGATATCAAAATAGGTCTATTTTATACCTATCAAGGTGACACACTTAAAATTAATAAACCTGAACTTGGTACTATTCCGGCAGTTTATTCTCTTCCATATGGATCACTAAACTTATCAATATCTGCCTCGTTAACGGATAATTTAAAATTAAGTTTTAAAGCAAATAATTTAACAGATCCTAAAATACAAACAGTTTTTAGAGAAGAAGGATTTGAAGATGCCACTTATACATCATATACAAAAGGAAGATCATTTTCTTTAGGCTTAAGTTGCACATTTTAAATTTATTATTAAGGAGAAAAAATGAGTAGAATATTAATTACATTAACATTTGTTTTATTTACACAAATTTGTTTTTCAAATGAGATTGATATAACAAAGGAGTTAATTTCTAAATGGGTTGAAACAAAAAAATTAATTTCCTTAGAATCTGAAGAATGGAAAATTGAACAGGAAGTATTAAAGGATAGAATTGATTTAATCTCATCCGAACGAAATTCATTAAGAGAAAAAATTAATGAAACAGAAAGTTTAATTAATCAGTCAGATACTAAAAGAACTGATTTAGGTAAAGATAATGAATCTTTAAAAAAAGCATCAATATTATTATCAGAGAAAATAAATATTTTAGAAAACAAACTTTTAATCTTATTGCCGACTCTTCCTCAACATATTCAGGAAAAAATTAAACCTCTAAGTCAAAGAATTCCTTTAAATAAAAAGAATGAATTAACTTTATCTGAGAGGTATCAAAACGTAGTTGGGATTGTAAATGAATTAAATAAAGGAGCCTCTGAAATATCAGTTATTAGTGAGGTTCGAAGTCTTCTTAATGGTGAATCTGCTGAAGTTCAAACATTATATCTAGGTTATGCTCATGCTTTTTATTGTACAACAAAAGGGGATATTGCCGGTATTGGTTATCCATCTCGAGATGGATGGGTTTGGAAGCCAAAAAATGAAATAGCCCAAGAGATAGCAGATTCAATTGCAATTTTTAAAAATGAAATGGTAGCAGAATATATAACGCTGCCGATAAATATGGATGAGGAGTAACTGATTATGAAGAATGTTATTATTTTATTACTTTTTGTTTTGGCATCACTTTTTAAGTCGGAAGCTCAAACTATTGATATGCAAGAAAAGCTCAATCAGAGTCTGTCTGATTTATCTCAAATTAGAAAATCAATTGCTGATGAAAAACTTCCAATGGTAAAGGAATTAAATCTCATTGAAGACGATTTGCTTGATGTTAGACTTGAGTATCAAGAAGCGATCAGAAAGCTTGATAATCGTTCATTAGATTTAAATAATTTACGTTCCGAGATAAAAACAAGAAGGGATGAAAAAAATTATATTTCAAATTTGTTAGGAGAATATATAAGAAATTTTCAAACTCGATTGCATATATCTGAAATTAACAAATACAATGATATAGTTAATGAATCAACGTTAGCCCCAGAAAATTCAAATCTGAGCGACACACAGATTTTTAGTAAGCAAATCGCACTTGTTGAGTCATCTGTTGATAGATTGACTTCACTTGTTGGAGGAGTGAGTTTTAATGGAACGGCTATTGGAAAAGATGGATTAGTTAAAAATGGAAAGTTTATATTGCTTGGTCCGGTAGCTCTATTTTCATCAGATGATGATAGTTTAGTTGGTATTGCTGAGCAACAATTAGGTTCGCTTGAACCGACTGTAATGCCTTTTATGGATGTTAAAAATGTCGAAAATATTAAAAAAACAGTTAATGCGGAAGAAGGTTTATTTCCCTTTGACCCCAGTCTTGGTAATGCGAGAAAAATCGAAGAAACTTCCGAGTCATTATTTGAAACAATTAACAAAGGAGGAATTGTTGGATATGTGATAGTTTTAATGTTTTTCGCAGTATTATCACTATCTATCTTTAAGTGGATTCAACTATCTAAAATTCCAATGCCACGAGAAACTGATTTTAAACCATTACTAAACGCAATGCTTTATAATGATTTTGAAAAAGCTAAAAGTTTTTTAAAAACTGTTAAAGGACCTACGGCTAATATGCTTAATATCGGCTTAGAACATATTAATGAGGATAATGCTCTTGTTGAAGAAGTAATGTATGAAGAAATGTTAACAACAAGGTTAAAAGTTGAAAAATATACTCCTTTTATTGCTGTATGTGCTTCTTCAGCTCCGTTGTTAGGATTGCTTGGAACTGTTACAGGAATTATAAATACTTTTAAATTAATTACTGTTTTTGGTTCTGGTGATGTTAAGACCTTATCCGGAGGAATTTCTGAAGCATTAATAACCACGGCATTAGGTCTTATAGTTGCAATTTTTTCATTAATTTTGTTTGCTTTTTTATCAAGAAAAGCAAAGACAATCATGGATAGAATGGAAAAGATCGCAATATTATTTATGAATAGAACGATTAGAACCACTCCAGAATCTATTAAGTAATAATTAAATGGATAACTCTATAACATTTTGGCAGCAAGCTACAGAAATATGGTCCACAGGAGGGTGGGGCATGATCGCTTTATCTTTAGATGCTATTTTAATTTTTTACCTTGGATTTAGTATGTCATTTCGAATTCGCTCAAAAGGATATTTATGGGTTTCAGAAAAAAAAATGAAGGCATGGATTAAAAATCCAATTAGCGGAAAAGGACAAGTCGGTAAAATGATTAGATTTGTTATGACAGCCAGAACAATTAAAGAAATAGGTGTTTTTTTTGAAGAATTAAATCAGACTGAAGTAGCTCCATTAAATCGTGATCTAAAAGTTATGCGAACATGTGTTAGTGTAGCTCCTCTTTTAGGGTTGCTAGGCACAGTAACAGGAATGTTAGCTACTTTTGCTGCTTTAGCTTCAGGCTCAGGTGGAGATAAAACAATGGCATTAATTGCGTCAGGTATTTCTGAGGCTTTAGTAACAACTGAAACAGGGCTAATAGTCGCATTACCTGGAATCATATTTCAGTATAAATTAGGTAGAGAACATCAAAAGTACAAAGCGTTTATCGCTCATTTGCAAACTATTTGTACACAGAGATTATATAAAGAAGTAAAAAAAAGTGAAATTTTAATTACAGAATCTAAATAATTTCAATTTTTTAAGGAGATAAAATGTCTAGATTTAGAAATAAAAGTGAGGAAAGTAGTGATGCAGGTGTAGATATATCACCTTTAATAGATTGTGTATTTATCTTGTTAATATTCTTTATTGTAACAACTACTTTTGTAGAAGAAACAGGTGTTGAAGTTGATAAACCTCAAGCTGCCTCTTCTGTTCAACTAGAGAAAACAAGTATTTTATTAGCTATTACAGACAAAGGTGAAATTGTGTACGGCGGACGAGAGATTGGTATTGCAGGCGTTCAACCATTAGTTAAGAGAATGATTCAAAAAGAGGAAGTGCCTGTAATAGTTCAAGCTGATCAAAATGTACAATCAGGATTATTAGTGAGAGTAATTGATGAAGCTAAATTAGCAGGAGCTGTAAAAGTAAGTATTGCA
>NZWA01000088.1 GCA_002697505.1 Flavobacteriales bacterium
TAAGAGTTTATTCGACCACATAAAACAAATAACAAATGTACAAAATACTTTGTATTGGGATTCACTTGAAGAGGGTGATAAAAAGACATGGAGTAATTACATGGTTCATCGTTTTCTTAGTATGAAATCAGATTGGATACAAGTGGTGAATGAAGTACAGAAATATTGGGAGTTGGCTCCTAAAAATGTATATCAGTTTTATATCGATATAATTCCAAGAGGTAGAACATTTCTTCGGTATGTTAAATCGAAGAAGAAATCAAAAGTTGAGAAATGGGCTATGCAACATCTAACAGATTATTTTGAGTGTAGTACGAGAGAGGTTGAAGACCATTTAAAGTTACTAACTAAAGAACAAGTAACCACAATCATAATGAAATATGGTGTGGAAGATAAACAATTAAAAAAAATATGGAGTAAGTAATGAGTTATAGAAAAGAAGAACAATTTTTTATGAAAGAGATGGAGTGGGGTGTTAATTCATTGACAAACACCACTTATATGAATTACGAGTTTGATATAGATTCACTATATTCAACAATAGTTAAACTTGACTATTTGGTACGAGTTAATCCAAACACACCTATTAATTTGAATATTGCCTCATATGGTGGTGATGTTTATGCAATGTTGGGATTGGTAGATTATATCAATGGTTTATCAGTTAAAGTAAATACACATTGTGTTGGAACTTGTATGAGTGCCGCTTCAGTATTATTAGCATGTGGTACAGGTAAAAGAACTATTTCACCACATGGAACTGTGATGGTTCATGAGGGTTCAGCATTTGAGGCAGGTAAAACTACCGATGTTATGAAAGGGGTTGACCATCTAAAAGAGTTACAAAAAGAAATCAATAAAATCATGGCAAGTGTTACCAATAAAGATGAAAACTTTTGGGAACGAACACAAAGAAATGATACATATTTAAGTGCAGAGAAATGTATTGAATATGGTATCGTTGATGAAATTAAATAAAAAAGTACTTGACTTATATAGGGTTTTGGCCTTATATTCTAACATATCAAATTGGAGAAAAATATGCAAGAGGTTATAAAAGATAAACCTACATTCAGTATGGAAGATGCCCATAAGGAAACAAGTGTAGGTTATGATGTTATAGAAATGATGGAAAAGGAATGGCCTGAGATGACTACTGAGTTCAAAAAAATTCAGAAGGCACAATATGAGTTATTTCTTAAAAAACAACATGATTACGGTCCAGGTAATATTTCAGTAGGTACAAATCTACAGACAGAAGACGAGGTTCATTTGTCATTGACAGGTTTATGGTTTCGTATGAATGATAAACTACAAAGATTAAAAACACTATTGTTAGGTGGTAGAACAAATGCAGTAGAGGATGAACCATTGGAAGATGCATACCTTGATGTGAGTAATTATGGAATTATGGCAACAATAGTTGGAAGAGGTAAGTGGGGTAAATGAAATTCCCACTACATCAATTATATTCACTTAATAGAAGTAAACCATTAGTCCAAGTGGATGATACAGATGAATGGGTACAATGGGATACTTGTGATTTAGATGGATTACCACCTGAAAGAGAAAAGGGTTCAATGACAGACCATGGTAAAATACCAGGTGGACAGTGGGATAATTTACCTACTAAATTTACAGATATTAATGGTAATGAACACTTAATATCTGATATTCATTCATTAAAGAGTAGTTAAATGGGAAAAATAAGTTACAGTCAATTTTCACAATGGGATAAATGCCCACAAATGTGGAAGTTAAATTATCTTGATAAACTTGGTACATTCAGAGGTAACATTTATACTATCTTTGGTTCTGCCTTACACGAAACCATTCAGGCATACTTAGTTGCTTATTATGAGAAGACAGTTAAAATTGCAGATTCATTACCATTGGGTGATATTCTACAATACAGAATGGAAGAGAACTACAAACGAACCAAAGAAAACTCAGAAGAACCTGTTGATGTAACACTCGAAGAAATGAAAGAGTTTTTTAATGATGGATTGAATATTATTAATGAATTCTTAAAAAGAAAAAGAAGTTACTTCCCTAAAAAAGACCATGAGTTATTAGGTATTGAATTAGATATTGATTTTAATTTACCAAAAGAGATGAGGTTTGTTGGGTTTATGGATGTTGTTATTCATAATAAAAAGACAGGTAGAATAAGAATCATTGATATCAAAACTTCTACTATGGGTTGGAACAAATGGATGAAGGCAGATAAAAATAAAACTAATCAATTACTATTATATAAAAAATTCTTTTCAAAACAGAGAGATATTCCAGAGGATAAAATAGATATTGAATATTTAATATTGAAGAGAAAATTGTATGAGAATATACAATATCCACAAAAAAGGTTACAAGTGTTTTCACCTGCGAGTGGTAAACCAAGTTTGAATAAAGTTATGAATAGATTAGATGAGTTTATAACTGATTGTTTTGATGANANTGGTNNGTTGATANAAAAAGATTATTTNAANAATGTATCAACAAAAAATTGTAGATATTGTGAGTTCAAAGATAAACCAGAACTATGTGATAGGATACAAACATGATAAGACAAACATATAAATTTTATTTACCNGATATCATTAAGTTAGATAAGATAGAAGANATTAGTCANAAACTNAATGTCATGAATCCATCTAANATTTATTTTTGGTATANTGANGGTGANTTATCANNNAAAGAAGTTAAAAAATTTACAGATGATTGGCAATCTACAGAACACTCAAATTTTTCTACAACGATAAGACCTTATTTTTTTGATAACTCAAGAGATTTTACAACATGGGATTTTATACCAAAGAGTTTATTACANTTATANGAGGGTAATATGGTATCATATTGGAGNTATCAATGGAGATATGGTACAAGAGAGGGTATACTCAAAGGATTAGAAGAGGCAAAAAGTATTTGGGATTTTATNAATCGTGAACAATTACCAGTCAAAAAACAAAAGAGGAATGATGGCGAAGATAGCGATTATAGGTAGTAGNGGTTATACAAANAAAAGAAAAATAAAAGAGTTTGTTTTNAAACTNAAAGAAGAACTTGGNGATGAATTAGANATAGTAAGTGGTGGNGCAAAACAAGGTTCTGATAAATATGCAAAACAATATTCACTTGAGTTTGATNTAAGGTATTCAGAGTTTCCTGCATACCATGAACCACATAATATACATTGTGTAAANGAATCATTTAGATATGGTAAACCATANAATGTAGGACATTATCATAGAAGAAACAAAGATTTAATNGAATATAGTGATAAGGTGGTTGCATTTGTTACAGATTCAAACCGAATAACAAATGGAACTTTATCTGCATTAAGATATGCAGAAAAAATANANAAAAAATCGATTATTTTCGACTAAGTATATACTTATTATATATACATATATACAATATGGAGTTAGAATATGAATGAAGTTAAATTAACTTCGGTCAAGGTTATATCGGAGTTATATAATAAATTTAAAAACGAGACNATCGAGAATGAGTTCTCACTACAAAAATTAGTGAATAGNACACTTGATAGATTCGTACATGATGAGGAGTTTCGNAAAGAAATATTAGAACACCAAAATCTTCATCAGAGTGGAAGTAAATTTTAATATAAACGATAAGGGTTATAATGGCAATGAAATTACCAAAGTTACAGTCAGTTGATTCAACAAGACCGAAGAAGAAAAAAATATTANTATTATCAGATGATTTAAGAATGTCATCTGGTGTTGGTACGATGTCAAAAGAAATCGTAATGTGGAACTATCGATAAGTANGATTGGGTACAAATCGCTGGTGCNATCAAACATCCTGANGAGGGTAAGGCAATAGATATGAATCAAACCATGATTGAAGAGACTGGTGTAACTGATGCATATTTAAAAATCTATCCTACGAGTGGATATGGTAATCCAGATTTACTAAGAGAAGTTATGAGAATTGAAAATATAGATGCAATTCTACACTATACAGACCCAAGATTTTGGGGATGGTTATATCACATGGAACATGAGTTAAGACAAGAGATTCCTATCTTCTATTATAATATTTGGGATGATTGGCCTGCACCAAAGTANAATGAATTCTTTTATGAGAGTTGTGATTTGATTATGAATATTTCAAAACAAACTCATGCAATTGTACAAGATGTGTGTACAAATAAACCAAGAACAGANTGGGATTCNACATATGTACCACATGGTATTAATGAAAAAGATTTTTATCCAATAACAGAAAAAGAAGAGTTATTGGAAATGAGAAAATTTAAGAATCAAGTAATTGGTAACAGACCTAATGATTTTGTTTTNNTATATGTGAACAGAAATATNAGAAGAAAAATGGTTGGTGATTCATTGTTGGCATTTCAACANTTTGTAAATCAATTACCACCAGAGAAAAGAAGTANAGTTACTTATGTAATGCANACTCAACCNGTNGANNANAANGGAACNGATTTACCTAANNTAATTGAACACTTAATGCCAGAGGTNAATGTAGTATTCTCACAACAGAAGTTAGAANCNAAACAAATGAATTANCTATATAACATTGCAGATGTAACTATGAATCTTGCAAGTAANGAGGGATTTGGATTAGGAACTTGTGAATCATTGATGGCAGGAACACCNATNNTNNTTAATGTTACAGGTGGTATGCAAGACCAATGTGGATTNAAANTNANAGATAAGNNTATTNACNTACANAGATTATNNNGNNATNAAATCACTACANNANTGGAAAAANTGGGAACACAATGAAGAACTAACTTGGGGTGANTGGGTGAAACCAGTTTGGCCTAAGACTCGTTCTTTAATGGGTTCAGTTCCAACACCATATATTTTCGATGACAGATGTGATTGGGAAGATGCNGCAGATAAATTAAAAGAGTGGTATGAGATGGGTAAAGATGAAAGAAGAANNTGTGGTATCAAAGGACACTATTTNGTAAAGAGTACAGATTCAAANATGAGTGCAAAAAATATGTGTAGGTTATTCTATGAACANATGGAAACTGCATTTGAAAAGTTTGAACCAAGAAAAAAATTCAACATTTATAAGGGATAATATGAAACCAAGTATATTAGTTACAGCACCAGTAAAAACAAGAAGTGGTTATGGAAACCATGCAAGAGATATATGTACTGCATTGATTGAGTTGGATAAATATGATGTTCATATTAATTCAGTTAGATGGGGTGCAACACCAATGACTGCGTTAGAAGAGGGTAATNCAAAACATGATGAGATATCAAAAAGGATATTGGATGGAACCAAAGTTACCTNCACAACCAGATGTACATTTACANATTGTGATACCAAATGAATTTCAACCGNTTGCAAAAAAGAATATCGGTGTAACTGCAGGTATCGAAACTACAATACCATTACCACAATGGGTTGATGGTTGTAATAAAATGGATGAAACCATATTCGTATCAGATTTTACAAGAAATGTTTTTNTGAATGCATCATTNNAAGATAAAAATGGTAAANAAGTAAAGATGAAAAGAGANTCTTCAATANTATTTGAGGGTGTNGATACAGATATNTATAAACANACTAAAAAAATATCNGATGATGTAAATNGTTTNTTTGATGATNTNAAAGAAGATTTTNGTTTCTTATTTGTAGGACATTGGTTANNNGGNAATCTTGGACAGGATAGAAAAGATACTGGTATGTTGGTTAAGGTNTTTTGTGAAACATTCAAGAATCAAAAAAATCCACCTGCACTTATCTTAAAAACAAGTGGTGCAGATTTTAGTATCTTGGATAGAGAAGATATCTTGAAAAANGTTAGAACCATTACAGATAGTATACAAGGTGAACTTCCAAATGTTTATGTGATTCATGGTGATTTTACAGATAGTGAAATGAATGATTTATATAATCATCCTAAAGTNAANGCACATATCAGTTTCACACATGGTGAGGGATTTGGAAGACCATTGTTAGANGCTGCACANAGTGGTAAACCAGTAGTTGCTCCAGGTTGGAGTGGACAATTAGATTTCTTGAATCCAAACTATTCTATATTATTAAATGGTAGTTTAACNACGGTACCAAAAGAATCNTTTCAAAAGGGTGTGATTTTTGATTCACCTGAAAATAAGTGGTTCACAGTCAATTATAATGTTGCAAGTAGTATCATGAAAGATATGGTAANTAACTATTCNAAATATTTATTNAAAGGTAAACAATTGGCAGCAGTAACATCTAAACAATTCTCACTTGAGGCAATGAAAGTTAAGTTAGAAGAGATTATTGAAAAACAATTAGAGAGTGTACCAAAACAAGTTGAGTTGAAACTACCTAAATTAAATAAAGTAGAAGATAGTAAACCAAGTGAAATTAAATTACCAAAATTGAAGAAGGCGTAAAATGGAAAAGAAGATAACTTGTCCTGTATGTTTTAGTGNNGANAGATGTTTTGAAGATGTACAAGANCANGCAGANAAAACATTCAGTTCTTTTATGTGTTTTAAATGTGGATACACAAGTAATTCAGCATANAANTGGGAATCACCAGAACTGAAACAGGCACANNTGGGTGCAACACAATTGATGAATGATGTATCATTCTANGATGANGAAAGAGAGATAATGTGGTTTCCTACNGTATTAAACATGGGTGATTTGGGNGTGATATATCCNGAGGGTAGTAAAAACAATTGGGTNTANAAATATGCNCAAGTNAGNAAACTTACAGAGTTGGAAAAGAAAGATTCTAAGTATGANGGTCATCATAGTATATTAGATGTTGANGATGCAAAAACATATGGNCAATATGAGTTTTTAGANGCATGTAAAGATATGGGNATNATTAAGGATTTAGATGGCNNTTCGTAATACATCATGGGCNAGAGTAGAACCAGGTCAAATTGTATCATTCGTTTANAAATCACAAAATGAAAAACGAGGATACAAAAGAACTGTATTATTGATTAATCCAGATTGGAGATATCGAAAAAAATCTACTGGTAGAATCAANAGATATGTAGTTGGGATACAATTAGATACNGCAATATCTGCACCACTNACTACACCAAAGTTAGAGAGGTTATTAGGATTNNTNCCTACTAAAAGTAAAAGTGGTTTAGAGNTAGAAGAGGGAGCAGTTTCAGTAGAGTTACCAGATAAGTTATCACGAGCAGAAACAANACAAGTTTACANAAANATAANAAAAGTTGTTAAACAATTTAAGAACTATAGAACCTTTGATAGAAGAGAGTGTATGAAAAGAAGAGTGATACTTGANTTNGATTACAAAAGATTACCAAAGGAATTNTTATCAGAATTCCAAGATGAGCAAATGAAAGATTTACAGAGGTTGGTGGAGAGTGAAACTTAGTTACGGAATTACTGTTCATAATGAACACGAAGAATTAAATCAGTTATTAGANTTANTANTACANAATACAGACCAAGAAGATGAAATCGTTATAGTTGATGATTTTTCTAATNAAGAAACTCAAGATGTTATAGGTAGTTGGGTTCAACAATATTCAGATAAAAAANNAATCAGAGTATTTCAAAGAAAACTCGATGGTGATTTTGCATCACAAAAGAATTTTGTAATNGAACAATGTAGTGGTGATTATATTTTTCATATTGATGCAGATGAATATCCAAATGTTATATTATTACAACAATTAAAACAGATATTAGAAATCAATGAAGTTGATTTGNTGTGGATACCAAGAGTAAATACAGTCGAGGGTATGACAGAAGAAGACATACAAANATGGGGTTGGAAANTATCTGAACAAGGATGGGTAAATTATCCAGATTATCAGAGTAGAGTATTTCGTCGTACAGATANTATTAGATGGGAAAGACCACTTCATGAATTAATAAAAGGTGCAAAAACATATTCACATTTACCACCACATGAAGAGTTGAGTTTATATCATCCAAAAACTATAGAGAAACAAACTCAACAAAATATGTTTTACAATCAGAATTTTAGTAGGGAGTTAAATTCAAGAACATGAAAAATGTAATGATATTCCAAGATTTTATTGATGANAAAACTTATGGTCATCAATGGAAACAAGAAGAGTTATTTAANTATTTNAAGTGCCAAATAGATAATAGTATTAATCATGGNTGGGAACCAAAAGATATTTGNATTGTTACTAACTTAGATTTTGAGTACAGAGATGTAACCATTATTAGAACTAAATTGTTATGTAATTACAACAAATATTTTAACAAGGTGTTTGGTATTTATGAAATATTAAGAGATAATTTAATTGATGATGANTTTTGGTTTCATGATTTTGATGATTGGCAATTNAGTGAGTTTGATGGGTTTCCATACTTTCCAGGTGAGATAGGTGGTTGTAAATATATTTTTGATAATCCANTACCACAATGGAACACAGGTTCNTTATTTGTAAAAAAAGGTTCACTTCCAATTTGGGAATACATTTACAATACNATGGAGGCAAATAAAAACGAATCAAACATTCACACTTATGGTGATGAGAATATTTTTAACCTATGTGTACATCAACATTTTCAACCTGCAGTAAGTGAGATTGATTATACATATAATGTTGGGTGTACTGGATTTAAAGATAGATTAGAGAGAGTGTTTTTAAAACCATTGAGAGTTGGTGCATTCAAACCAGATGAAGAGAGAATAAGTTATTTTCAAGATGAGGGTTTGATACCNNNNAGTTTNATGGAATTATTTNANGANTATAAAATGTTATGATTGATNTTAAAGTAACACCAAATAAAAANNCAGATAAAAATACAACATCACATAAATTTAAACAAGATTTAGTTGAGTTNTTTTANGGTAAANAATTAGACATCCTGTCTTGAGATTGGTACAAACAGAGGATANTCTACATTNATTTTNAGTCAANTNTTTGNTTGGGTAACCACNATNGAAATNNATAGNNANAATATAGAGTTTGCAAAAGANGTGTGTAAAGAAAGAAAGAATATAGAATTTTTACAACANGATGTTTATANTGATAAGTGGGTTANTAANTTACATCCTAATTATGATGTAGTNTTTATTGATTGTGCACATGATTATAATTCAGTTAAACAAGATTATAATAATGCNTGTGATTTAGAACCAAAGTATATTGTGTTTGATGATTANGGATTACCAGAAAAGAATCCTGCAGTAAAAGAGTTTGTAGATGAGTTATTAAGAGAGACGGATTATTGGAATGGTATTCCTATAGGAATGTGGGAAGGTACAGAATTAAGAAATGGAAGACCATTACGAGCATACGAGGGAATGATATTATATGAATGTGCANNATGATATNATAATNTGTACTACTGCAGTTGATAGACCAGANTTACANAAANACACNTTCNCAAAGTATTTAGANTTTTTAGANGGNTGTAATTTTCATTGGATGATNCANCTTAATAATGTNTGGNGTGGACATTGNNNTNCATTNNATGANTATGANAANAGATTNATTCCACAAGATAAAAGTTANGAGNTTNTNTTNTCTNCATNANGGTGGNAAGAATATAGATTTNTTTAANGCAGGNAAAAAANTAATNGAANNNTGTACAAGANNATGAAAGTAANTATGGTGTATTNTGGTTAGAAGATGATTGGGAATATATNGGTAATGATAAATTAATTGATATATTAGGTGATTATGATTANNTACAATTAGTAGAGAGAAANAAAGAGATGAGTTTTAATCCAGGTGTNTTCAGTTGGGATGTAGTAAAAAATATCATGCAACCNAATATGAAAAGGACNGGATATAAAAAGTATAATGATAATCCAGAGAGAACTGCATTATTTAAAGATNATGNNGATGTATCNTTTAGTGTTGAGAATCATGTAGTGAAACCAAACTTCAGAGATATTGGTAGAGAATGGATGGCGAAGAGAACATNATGGTAAAAGGGTGTTTAATATAAATGTATAGTATATTCACAATAATGAATTCAGGTTATAGTAANTTNGGTAGAATATTTTTTAATTCACTACATCAAAATTTAACTCTTGATGAGATTGATACAATTTGGGTGGGTGATACTGGTATTGATGAGAGAGATAAAGAGTATCTAANACAATTTAANAAAGTTAAATTAATCAATTCAGGTAAGATTACAAAGAACACACAATTACATGATAAGGATTGGTTAGAAAGTGTTACTCAAAAAACAAGATTACTTNGAAGTGTATGTTCAGTTTCAGAATCACCTGTAGTGATGATTGATTTNGATTCATATTTTNTAAGTGATTTNCATCAGTATTTAAAATCAGATTGTGATGTACAAGTTGTACATAGAGATAAAGAACCAAGACATATTGCATCATGGTTTGCAGTNAACAATTTACAAAAAGGAATTGAGTTTATTGATGATTGGATTTANATTATGAATCAATGGANAGATATACCAAAAGAATCACCATCGTTGAATCATTTNGTATTNAATAATGATAAGTATGTAATCGGAATAGAACAAGAGAGATTACTNGCTGCNTATGGTAANCTTGAAGAGGCAAAGTTTTGGGGTTCACACATTGTACATTTCAAAAGCAGTAGGTATGCAAAAACACCACAAGAGGANTTTCACAATCGAGTATTTAAACGCGGTTTCGAAGAATTAGTGGGGGAGTGGGTAGATGTATAAAGTTATAGCAGCAAATAGAGGTCCNAGTAAACCACCAAAGAATTGGAGAATTTTTGAAAAAGAAAATATGGAAAAACATTTTGGGCCAGTTCTTGATGTGAATGGTGAAGATGGACATAGTGTTTATGATGCATTCAAAGAGTATAAAGATACTATAGAATATATTCGTTGGTATCCTTGTCCAGAATCATGTACTGAAGAAGAATACAATGGTATGATAAAACANAATGAATATATTAATAATGAGTTGGGATATCTNAAANNAATGCCATACTTAACAAANTCAGTTCAAGGATTTGAGGCAGTACAATCTAAAGAGGTATGTTTTNNAGANTGGAAAAAACATGGAGTTAATTGTCCAGATTTTTTTGTTTACGATNCGGAAGAAGAGTTTTATGAAAAATTAAGTGTTGCAGAATTTGATTTTCCATTTTTAATCAGAGTNAANAATTCAGTTGGTGGAAAAGAAACTCATATCATTAGAGAACAAAAAGAAATAAAACCTGCGTTACATGATATCATGATACATGGTAAAAATGAAGTAGGAATCAAAAGAAGAATGATGTGTGTNAATTTTNTAAACACGATTGATAGAGATGTAAATGTATCTTACAGAATCCATGTTGCAGGTAACAAAGTGATATCAGGTTATGGTAGAGTGGTTNCAAAAGATAATTGGTTGGCAATAACTGCAGGTAGTTTCAGACCAGAACAAATTGATAATTGGGTTTACTACAATAAATTATGTGAACAATTGATGAGAGAAAGAGAAGAAGAAATAGTGAAGGCAGTACATTCACTACAATTAAATCATCAAGGAGTAGATGTGGTTATGGATGAAGATACAAAAGAGTTATGTTTTCTTGAAGTACAACCAACATATGCATCTGGTTATCCACAAGTTGGTTGGTGTGGTTATCATCCACCATTTTATAATCCAAGTGACCCAAACCTTGTTATGTTTTTACAACAAAACAAAAGTGTTTTAGAAAAAGAAATACCAATGTATTATAATAATTGGTTAGATAAAAATAATCATTTTGATTTAGTGTATAAGGAATTAAAAGAATATGTTCGGTCCTAATACATCCACTTCTACAGAGAGTGTTGTTTTACATTCACATAGAGATAGAGAATTTATACATACTTACGAAGATTTAAAATCATTATTTAGTGAAGTATTTGATTTGGAAAAGTATGATATTATATTTATGGGTGGTAGTGGAACTACTGCAATAGAATCAGTAGTATGGTCATTAATGAATCCGATAGGAATTGTAGGTAATGAGGGTGTTTTCAAAGACAAGTGGAAACAATTAATACGAACACATGGTAAAGAGGGTTCTTCAAAATACTATCGAGAGAAGTTGTATTGTCAGTTGGAAACTTCTAATAGTTCTTATCACGAGGACGAGGGAATAGTTGATGCAATCAGTTCTTTTCCATACTATGATATACCAAAGAACACAAATATATTTATAACTTGTGTTAATAAACAATTAGGTGGTTTTCCAGGTCTTGCAATAATTGGTGTAAAGAAAAACTATTGGACACGATTGAAAGATTCAGATGAATTCAGTTATTTAAATCTCAGAAGATATTATGAATATGGATTAATAAACCAAACACCAACAACAACACCTACACAAATATATGACCATTTTTTAACTATCTTGAGAAGATTTGATATCCATGAGTTACGAGATAGAATAGATAGGAATTCAAAGGTTATAGTTGATGCAATAGGAGAGGAAAACATAATAGGGTTGAGTACTTGTCCAGTCATAACAATACCAAAAGAAAATATTCCA
This sequence comes from Flavobacteriales bacterium, assembly GCA_002697505.1. Classification (GTDB taxonomy): domain Bacteria; phylum Bacteroidota; class Bacteroidia; order Flavobacteriales; family BACL11. The sequence continues at coordinate 12,465 of NZWA01000088.1, forward strand.
ATAGAGATTGCAGAGAAGTGGGATTTGTATGGATTACATACGAAAAGTAAGAACTATCAGATATTTACATATAGTTATGATAACAGGTTGTATGAAGAATTTGGAAAGGATTTAAATGAAACAATTATGGGTTGATGTAGATTCTACATTAAATAATCATTGGGTTAGGATACAGAAGTGGGCAATACCAAGTTTTCCAGGTAATAGTATTGATAGAAGAGCATTTACAAGAGAAGAGATAATGAAAGATGAACCACTTCCAAATGCAGTTGAAACATTGAAAGAGTTTTCAAAAGAATGGGACATACATATTTTATCAGCCAGAGGCTTTGATGATGCTTGGAATATTACAAAAGATTGGTTAGATAAACATAATTTTTCATATACAACAATCGGTATAGTAAGAGAGGCCAAAGATAAGATTAGTATCTTGAGGAGTGTTGAGGTTGATTTATTTATTGATGATTTATCAAGAGGACAACATTTTGGTCCATCTTATGTAGAATTATATAATGATGTTATACAAGAATTAGATAATTTAGGTATTAACTATGAACTATTTAAAAACAATTGGTTAGAGATAAAAGAGAGGCATTTATGAAAAATGTAGTGTTCATGACTTGTTTTGAGAAGGCACCAGATTTTCTTGATTACAAAGAGTGGTGTTTTAAAACATGGAAATATTGGTGTGATAAACACGATGTAGAATTATTAATCTTAGAAGATGAACTAAGAGATTCAGGTGGTGGAGTATTCAACGATGGTGTTGGTATGAAACCAACATGGCAGAGATGGCATGTATGGGATGTATTAGAAGCAAATGATATTGATGCAGATAATGTGGCATTAGTTGATATTGATACGATGGTACATTGGGATTGTCCTAATTTTTTTGAAGAGACCAATGGTGAGTTTGGGTGTGTACAAGATAAGTTCTTTTTAGAGTGGACAATCAATAGTATTAAAGGTTATCAAGATTTCTGGCCTGATGTAAAATTTGATTGGACAACATACTTTAATTGTGGATTTATTGTATTGAATAAAAAACATAAAGAATGGGCAAAAGGTGTTACTGATTTTTATTATGCAAATGAACTTGAGTTTAAAACAAGACAACACAAGACTGTTAAAAAAGGTTCAGACCAAACACCTATTAACTATATGATAAGGGCAAGTGAACATCCTATTCATTTTTTGAGTGAGAAATATAATCTACAACAATTACATATTAGAGGTATATTAAATCCACTCATGGCAGAGGCAGGATGGGTTTGGCATTTCAATGGGTTTGATAAAGAACAAAGAAATAATTTGATGAGACAAGTATGGGATTTATTTAAGGATAAGTATGAAGTTAAATAATACATTTGCAATAGGTTGTTTAGTACAATTTTACGAAATAGACATTATTAAAGATTATTTATTAAGTGTTGCTCGTTCATTAGATAATCATAAGGATAAGGAAAATATAATTATTGATATTTGTTTCAATATGAATCAAGGATTAGAGGAAGTTGATAAAAATAAAACAAGTATGGGTGAGTTAAGAGATAATTTCAGAGATATATTGAAAGATGTATTTGGTTACCAACACCAATTCATGGACTGTGGTGAAAATAAATATGATTTAAGGTATACAGAACATGAGAATGGGATTTATACTATCGCAGATTACAGAAGAGAGTTCAATGAAAAATATTGTACTGAAGTTGATGTGTTGATGTGGGGGGAAAGTGATGCATTAATACCAAGACAAACATGGGAAGTGTTAGATAATTTACACACTGCATCAGTTAATAACAATGTACACAAGTATGTTGGATTCTTCAGTACTTGTAAAATGTGGGATGATACTTGGAAAGTTTTAGAACATCCAAAGTTTACAGATAAACCATTTATAGAAATGGATACAAAAAATTGGTGGAGTTTGAGATATAATATGAATCAAGAAGAGATGGATAATATCAATAATGAAACAGAAGATTTAGATATTAGAAGTACAACACAATTAAAATTTAATGGTTGTGGTTTAGTGATTTCATCGGATGTGATTAAGAGTGGTGCAAATATTCCAAAGAGTGTATTTTTTGTACACGAGGATACTGCATTCATGAATAATTGTTTGATACATTTTAGAGGTCAGTTACCACAATATATTATCAAGAACATTCTATTAGTACATAATAGAAAGTTACCAAACAAAAGAATGTATATCAAAGGACAAGATTTTTCTGATGGAGATATGACCAGAATGAGAAAACAACAATATTGGTTTCCAAATGCAGATAAGATGAGTCAAAAGAATGCATTCAACACAACAGAACAAGGATATACATATTCATGGGAAGATGTATTTAAGGAGTTTGAAAATGGGAGCAATACACAGAGTAATACCTGATGACAGACCAGGTCAAGTGTGGTGGTTTCATGGAAACAGCGGAAGTGGAAAGACAAACATAGCTCTAAAGTTTGATGTACCTAATAAGATAATATTAGATGCAGATGATTTTAGAGAAAGTGTTTGGGATGATTTGGGTTTTGATGAAAAGAGTAGAAGAAAACAAAATGATAGACTTGCAAGGATTGCAAGAGTATTATGGATACAAGGAAAGAATGTAGTAATCGCGAGTATCTGTCCTTACAAAGACCAGAGAAAACAGATACGAAAAGAAATACTACCTGATGTGAAATGGATTTATGTTAATAGTAAAGATAGTAAACCAAATTCAAAAGAATATCCATTTGAAGAGGGATGGTAGATGTATAAAAAAATAATTGAATGGTGGAAGAATATAACATTGGTATTGGCATTACCATTGATGGTGGTTAATACGATAATGGATTATTATGATGGTTGGGAAACAAGAGAATTAGAGAAACAAACAGAACAAATTCAAAAACAAAAAGATGATGCGTTTCAATATCACCGACATTATTTTGAAGATGAGTATTCAGTATTAATAGATGCAGATGGTCAAGAGGTAAGAATACTTGAACACGAAAGGGGTGAGGTAATTCTACCAGATACACTTACATATAATTCTTTTGATTTCTTAACAGAGTATGATGAAACACCACAAGAAAAGGTTGATAATGTTTTAACCAAAGTATTCAAACCAATACAGAATGTAGTGGGTAAAGTTACGAGTTGGTTCAAGTGGCATTTTTGGGAAAAGTGGATGGAAAGAAAGAAGAGAGAAGATTTAATTGAGAAAGGAATAAGAGGATGAGACCATTTCATAAAATATCAAAGGAACATTGGGGTGTCGAGGTTGGTGATAAGTTCAGACTAATCAAAGACCACCATGAGATTCACCATGATTTTCCAAAGGGTTCAATTTGTGTTCTCATGGGTATCAGTCATTTTCCTACCATGTATCAGTTAAAAGATTTAGAAACAAATAAAACACTTACTGTACCTTTACATAGTGTGGAGAAGATGCCGTGAACAATTTAATAGTTGCAATAGATGATATACATCCAGAAAAAGGATGGGGAGTTGAGGGAGATGTTCAAATAGAATATCTCAAGAAACTCAATGAGAAGTTCGGAGTAAAATTTGATTTCTTTGTACCAAGTAATTACCATAATAAATTTCCAATCACAAAAGAGTTTGTAGATTTTTGGAAACAATACGATTGGGTTGAACTAAATGCACATGGACATTTTCATGCATGTGAGGGTGAGGCCATTAAAGCAAAATCACCTGATGGTCAAGATGTTTGGATGGAACTTGGTGAGATGGAATTTTTAGAATTAGAATATGGTCCTGCGGTTCAAAGAATACAAGAGAGTTTAAATTTATGGGAACAATGTGGACATAGACCAAGAGGATTTAGACCACCAGGTTGGGGAGTGAACCAACAAAGTGCAGATGCAATCAGTAATTATTTTGATTGGGTTGCAGGACACAATGAAATACATGATGGTATAACTTGGGGTTGTCAATTCTTCGAAGGTCGTGATGGTATACATCAAACTGATAACATACAATTATATGGAAACACATTTATGTTTACATCACATATCAATGGAACACATAACGATAATGTTTGGAATGAAGAAAATTTCTTGCATTTTGAGAAAGTTTTGGAATACTTATTATCACAATATAAAATACAATTCAAGACAATATCAGAGATAAAATGAAAGTTGCATTCTTTTCAGAAACAACCGTAGAAGGTAAATTACCAAGAAATTTTGAAAACGCTCGTACTGAGATTGCATGGGCAATCACATTGGATGCACCATTCTTTCCATTGAATAAATTACCATTAGATAAAAAGTTTGATTTGGGTATCGTAATAATACCAAAGAAAAATCCAAGTGTAAAACTATCAGAGGTAAGAAAAATTTGTGGTAAGGTTGCAGTAATGCAAGAAGGCCCACATTGGTTTTTCCAAGATTACACAGTTGAATGGCAGTTTCACTACTTCAATACATTATTAGATGCAGATATAGTTTACTGTCATAATGAAAGTGATGTAAATTATTATCTTGGGTTAGGGTGTAAAGATGTAAGAGTGATGAGAAGTTTAATGATACCTGCTGGAATTCCAAGTAGAAGTGAGTGGGGTGATGGTACAATGATGGGTGGTAATTTTGTTAGTTGGTATGGTGGATTTGATTCATACATGGTTGCAAGAGAGATAGGTAATCCTATCAGTTGTCCATCAATGGGTAGAAAACAACCACAAGAAGAAATGATAGAAGATATTAATTATTTAGATTACATGACTTGGAGAGAGTGGATACATTGTTTATCACAATATAATATAGGTGTTCACTTGATGAGAACACACGCAGCAGGAACATTTGCAATGAATTGTGGGTTTCATGGAATACCTTGTATTGGGTACAAAGGATTGGATACACAAGAATTATTACATCCATTAACTACGGTTGAGGTTGGTGATTTGGATGAGGCAAAAAGAATAGGAAGAAAACTAAAAGAATCTAAGAAGTTTTATGATTTATGTAGTGATACGGTTAGAAAAAGATTTAATCAACACTATACAGAAAAGGCATGGAGAAAACATTGGGAGGCAACAAATAAATGAATGTATTGGTAACAGGCGGAGTAGGTTTTATCGGAACGAACCTAATAAAGAGATTATTAGAAGATGGACACAAAGTAGTTAGTTTAGACAACTATCAGACTGGTAAAGAAGAGAATGAACAAGAGGGATGTGAATATCATAGAGTTGATATCAGAGATGGTATTGATTTTGATTTCTTTATGCCAGACCCAGATATCATTTATCATTTGGCAGCATTACCAAGAATCCAACCATCATTTGAATATCCAGAATTAACATTTGAAACAAATGTATTGGGTACGATGAACATAATGAGTTGGGCAAAAGAAAAAGGTTGTGGTGTGGTGTATGCAGGTTCATCATCTAAACATGGTGGTATATTTAAAAATCCATACACATTCACAAAACATCAAGGTGAAGAGATTGTAGAACTATATAATAAGGTATATGATGTACCTACTGCGATATGTAGATTTTATAATGTATATGGTCCATATCAATTAACTGAGGGTGAGTATTGTACTGTAGTTGGTATCTTTCAAAGACAATATAAAAATGGAGAGGAACTCACAATCACAGGTGATGGAGAACAGAGAAGAGATTTCACTCATGTGTATGATATCGTGGATGGATTCGTAAAGTGTGGAGAACAATTAGATAAAGTGAGTGGAGAAGTATTTGAATTGGGTAGAGGTGAAAACTTCTCAATCAATGTTATTGCTCAATCATTTGATGTTGGGTACACCTATATACCAAAACGACCAGGTGAGGTACAAGAAACACTTTGTACAGATATGAAGGCAAGAAAGTTACTTGGTTGGAAACCTACAATAGATATATTAGATTATATAGAGGGAGTTAGAGTTGACAAAGAAATATCAAACAATTAGTTTTATTCAACCTTCAAGGAATAATTTAAAATACTTGAAGTGGAGTTATGAATCAATCAGAAAGAATCTTGGATACGCACATGAAATTTGTATTGCAGATGATGCAAGTACAGATGGTACAGCAGAGTGGGTATTGGCTCAAATGAAAAGAGATAAGAATCTCAAAATACATATCAACAAAGGGCCAGAGAGATTAGGACACACCATATTATATGATACATTAATAAATGATTATGCAACTAATGATGTTGTTATGATATACCACGCAGATATGTATGCTTGTCCAAGATTAGATGAAGAGGTACTGAAACATATTGAACCAGGTGTGGTTGTGAGTGGAACAAGAATAGAACCACCACTACATCCTGATGGCCCAGAAAAGATATTGAAAGATTTTGGAATAGAACCTGAAGAGTTTGATGAATTAGGTTTGATGGAGTTCTTAAATCATGAGGTTATGAATCAGTATGGTACAGGTATAACTACAGAGGGTATATTTGCTCCTTGGGCTATATTGAAAAGTGATTGGGATTACATAGGTGGACATGACCCTATCTTTGCTCCACAATCAAAAGAAGATTCAGATATCTTTAATCGATTCCATCTCGCGAATTTTAAATTCAAACAAACATGGGGTGGGTTTGTATACCATATGACTTGTAGAGGTAGTAGATTCAAAGATGGTGCGATGAGAAATCCTGCAGGACAGGTGTTTATGAAAGGTAGAGAATCAAGTGAGTGGTTAAGACAGAATCTAAAATCAACAAGAGAGTTCATTAGAAAATGGGGACACATGGTAAAACATGATAAGATGATGAAACCAATAGTACCACCAAAGTATGATGTTGCCTTTGTTGCATATAATTGTACTAAAGAGATGTTGAATGAGTTAGAACCGTGGTGTAGTAAAATATATTTGGATTTAGGTGATTCAGATAATATTCATGCATACACACAAGTAGAACAACCAAAAACATCAACAGATTTAGGTGAGAAAATAAAACTCTATGGTAATAGTAAAATATCAGAGTTACATGATGTGTGTGTTGAGTTTGATTGTAATCAGTTGAATGCAGAGAATTTCCAACACTTGGTGAACCTATCTCAAATAATAGAAGATAGTGGAGAGGTTGGAGTATCTCAATTGGATATATTCAAGGTTTACATTAGTAAGTTGGATACCTACGAGAACGAGTTAATAAGATTATGACATACTTCATACTACACAAAAAAGAATCAAAAGAAAATTTAATGTTCAGTAGTAATATATTAGGTGAAGAGAGTTTGGGTAGTTTTTATCCAGAACAAGGTTGGACGGCACTGAACAACATGATACATAAGAGTCCTGAATCATTAGAGAATTATACTATTCTTAATGAACAAGGTAAGAAGTACACACTAACAGAATTCTTAGATACAGTCGAGAAGTTAAAAATAAGATAAAAAGTACTTGACTTGTATACTAAAAAATACTTATATTAAGGAGTAATAAATGCCAAAATATAATTGGGAAGAATGGGAAGAACTCGAAGAAGAGACCTTTCGTGAATCTATCAAACCAAAGATTAAACCAAAAAGGAAGAAAAAGAGTTATGATGAAGTTAATCAGAAACAGAACAATCACATCAATAAGAAACATCCTAATCGCAGGTAGTATATTTTTTATTGGGTGTGAAGATACCTATTATGAAAAGGAACCATTCATATCATTTGAATGGGATGTGCGATTACCTATAGATGAGAATGGGTATTATCATTTAGAAATGAATAGAGATACATGGCAAACCACACATAGGATTAGTGGTAATGTTAGTGGATATCAAGCTCAAGTACCAGTAATGGTGAATTGGGAATCAGATTTATATTGGGTGTTGGGAGATACACTTGGATATATAGTAAAGAGTGGATATACTGATGAATGGGTTTATGTTGCCTATGATACAGTATATGTTACGGGTTTTAGTGGAGAAGAAGTTAGAACCACGAATTGGACATCTTATAGTAATTCGGATGGAGAAATAAATAATATGATTGCACCAGTTAGGTCGATGATTGGTGATACACTAAGTGTTGGTGCATATTATAATTACGAGTTGATAGAGGTGTTCGAAATCGTATTAGATTAAGGAGAAGTGCATTGCAATATGTATTAGTAAACAAATATGATGAGATTATAACATCGGTTAATTTAGAAAGTGAAGTAGGTATAAGTGGTGCAACCACATACTTTCAAGGTGTAAAGAAAATGCCAGATAGAAAGTCATTCAATAATTTATGGAAAGTAATGACAAGGGAAGAGTATGACAAACAATTTAAGGCAGGTAATCGAAAACCATCATCACAAGGATATAATTGGTGGGAAGAAGAAAAAGCAATAACAGACGAAGAGATGAGTTTATTCGAGAAGAAAAGACGAGTAGGTCCATCTAAATTATAGGAGAAAATTATGGAACCAGTGTGGTTAGCATTTGCATGTGGTTTATTCATTGGTAGTTGTTTAGGGTTTTTAATATTAGGGTTAGTTAGTATTAACCGAGATAATAAACTCAAAGACACAATAGTAGATAACGAGGGTAGGATACAAGAGTTAGAACTACAGAGAGAATTACTTAAAGGTGAGATATTCAGATTAAGTAAGAACTACAAACCAAGAAAACCGCAACCAAGATTAAGAAGAAATCTTCATAAGAAAAATAAGAAAAATAAGTAGTTGAATTTTATACAGAGTTTTTATATATACGATACTTATTATCGTAACCAAATATAGGAAACTAACATGAACCAAAAAGATAGAACAGAATTTGACCTCATTCACAATAAGATTGACCACATTACACAATCTATTGATGAGTTGAAACAAGAGATGGAAACTGCACATTTAAAGACAGATGAAAATCTAAGTTTTATTAAAGAGAATCTATTCAATCCACATGAGGGATTATGGGCAGAAACAAAACTCAATACACGA
>NZWA01000089.1 GCA_002697505.1 Flavobacteriales bacterium
GGTGGTAATCCTTGTTTAGAACAATCATTAGAATCATATGAGTTATGTTGTTTAGTAGAAACATTTCCTGATAACCATGATGACTTTGAAGATTATGCACGAACACTAAAATATGCATACTTATATGCAAAAACCGTAACACTTGGAAGAACACATTGGTCAGACACAAATCGTGTTATGTTGAGAAACAGAAGAATCGGTTGTTCAGTAAGTGGTGTTGCACAATTTATAACTCACAGAGGTTTAGATGAGTTAAAGGAATGGTTAAATGATGGATACGATGTCATACAAGATTGGGATGATGTATATTCTGATTGGTTTGCTATACCAAAATCAATTAAAACTACTTCAGTTAAACCGAGTGGTACCGTTTCATTATTGGCTGGTAGTACTCCAGGTTTACATTATCCCGAAAGTAGGTTCTATATAAGAAGAATTAGATTATCAATCAATTCGGAGTTAGTTGAACCATTGAAGAAGGCAGGTTATAAAATAGAACCTGCATTTGGTTCTGAAGATTCAACATTGGTAGTTGAGATACCAGTTGATGTTGGTGAAGGAATAAGGACTGCAGGTGACCTAAGTATTTGGGAACAATTCAGTTTGGCCGCCTTCCTACAAAGACATTGGGCAGACAATCAAGTTAGTTGTACCGTAACTTTTAATCCTGAAACAGAGAGTGAAGAGATACCAAATGTATTGAATTATTTTCAATATCATTTGAAAGGTATTAGTTTACTACCAAGACATGATTATGGTGCATACAAACAGATGCCTTATGAAGCGATTGATGAAAAAGAATATAATAAACAAATAAGTAAACTTGGGAAGTTATCATTTGGTGTAATCAAATCAGAAGAGGCCAACATAGAAAAATTCTGTGATGGAGACTTTTGTGATGTAGAAGAAATCACACCAACTGCAGGTGATAACGATGACCAAGAATATACAAATGGTTAAAGGTTTCACATACCCTGGCAGAAGGCACACCAGAATAAAAATGTGCTGTTCACAAGTAAACAAACAAGGAGATGATTATGAAATATCGTAATCTAATCGCATCAATGGTATTGATGACAGGATTGTTCGCACAATCTATTGTTGGAACTATCGTTGATGTTGACTCAAATCCACTTGAGGGAGCTAATGTCGTAGTTCTCGGAACAGATTTAGGTGGAGTATCAGATGAAACTGGTGCTTTTTCTATTAATGTTTCCGAGGGAACCTATGATGTAGTGGCTTCTTTCATTGGTTACTCTTCAATAACTAAATCAGTAGTTGTTGAGGGTGTATCTACATTAGAATTCGTATTGGATTTTGATGTGGTTTCCTTATCAGATGTTGAGGTGTTAGCATCTCGTGCATCTGAAACAACACCTGTGGCATACACTAATGTTAGTAAAGAAGAAATGGAAGTTCGTCTTGGTTCACAAGATATTCCAATGATTCTTAACACAACACCAAGTGTTTATGCTACTCAACAAGGTGGTGGTGCGGGTGACGCTCGTATCAACATTCGTGGTTTCAATCAAAGAAATGTTGCAGTGATGATTAATGGTGTTCCCCAAAATGATATGGAGAACGGATGGGTCTATTGGTCTAATTGGGATGGAGTAGGAGATGCTACTTCTTCAATTCAGGTTCAAAGAGGTCTATCAGCTGTTAATTTGGCAACACCTTCTATTGGTGGAACTATGAATATCATTACCGACCCAACATCTTTTGAAAAGGGTGGGAAGTTCAAACAAGAAGCTGGTGATGGTGGTTTTCTTAAAACTACTTTCAACTATAATACTGGTCTTTTACTTAATGACAAGTTAGCTTTGAGTGGAACTATTGTTCGTAAAACTGGTGATGGAATCATTGATGGAACTTGGACTGATGCATGGGCATACTACTTTGGTGGTAGTTATGCCGTGAGTGAAGACCAAAGGTTTGAATTATACGCCATCGGTGCTCCACAACGACATGGACAAAATCTATATAAACAGAACATCGCAACTTATTCACAAGAGTTAGCAGGTAGTGTTGATGGATATGACACTACAGCTTTTTCAGAAGGTAATAAGTTTGAGACTGAAGCTGGTAGATTGTTTAATCAAAATGTCGCACCTATTGACCCATCATATACTGGTCAACAATATTGGTATATGTATGGTGCAAGAACAACTAATAGATTCAACAAGAACTTCTTGAACGAAAGAGAGAACTTCTTCCATAAACCATTAGTGAATTTAAATCACTTCTTAACTATCAATGATAAAACAAGATTAAGTTCTGTTTTATATTGGAGTGGTGGTTCTGGTGGTGGTACTGGTACATATGGTAGTGTATCAAGAACACCAGCAGTTGAAGGAGAAAGATGGTATGCAAGTTCACCATGGGCTTGGGATTGGAATGCAGAGATTGCACAAAATTCCGATAACATTGATGAGAACTTCTCTACCACAGAAAATCGTTCAACAGGTATCCTTCGTAATTCTATTAATCGTCAGAACACATATGGTTTGATTTCTAAATTAAACTATGAGTTGAATGACAACTTAGAACTACAAGTTGGATTAGATTGGAGAACTGCTCGTATAGAACACGCTCGTGAAGTTCGTGATTTATTGGGTGGAGATTACTATGTTGATTATGCAGACGATAACTTTGAAGAAGGTAAAGTCGTGAGACTCGGTGACGAGATTGCATATCACAACGAAACAACCGTAGATTGGTTAGGTGGATTCGTTCAAGGTAATTATACTACAGAAAAACTAAACCTATATGGTATGGGTGGAGTTTCTTCTATTGAGTATTCTTATCAAGACCATTTCACTATTGCAGATGAAGTAATTACTGCAGACCCAATCACAACTTACCAAGTTAAAGGTGGTGCATTATATAATGTAAATGAGAACCTTGGAGTATTCATCAATAGTGGATATGTCCAAAAGGCTCCTATCTTAGATAATGTTATCACTTATGATGGAGTAGTTGCAACAGACCCAGACAATGAGAAATTCTTACATAATGAGTTTGGTGCAAACTTCGGTACACAAAAACTTGGAGTTAGAGTTAGTGCATACAATACTGATTGGCAAGATAGAAACCTTACAAAATCTGTACAAACAGGTCAAGGTTCATCAGGTGATACTGATGTTATCTTCCTAAAAGGTGTAAATCAGAAACACCAAGGTCTTGAGATTGAAACTAAGATTCAACCAAATGATATGGTAGAACTTGACTTAATCGCAAGTTTTGGTAATTGGAAATTTGATGGTGATGCCGATGGTACTTACCAAGAAAATGAGTACAATGATGAAGGCCAAGTGATTGGTTATCAGACTACTGATTATGCATATGCACTTGATGGATTATATGTTGGTGATATGCCACAGACTGCCTATATTTTAGGTGTTACTCTTAAACCAATTAAAGGTTTGAGATTACAGGCACTATACAAAACATATGATAAAAACTATTCTGATTGGAGTCCAGACGCAAGAGAGATTGAAGATGGAGTCGCAGATAGAAGTCAAGTATGGGAAGCCCCAGGTTACTCAAAACTTGACTTACACGCATCATATAAACTTCCTATCAAGGGATACGACATTTCTTTAAATGCTCATGTATTCAACGCACTTGATGAAGTATTTGTACAAGATGCAGTTGATAATAGTAAATACAATGGGTTCGGTGATAAACTTCACTTGGCACATAATGCAGAAGTATTCTTGGGTACACCAAGATATGCAAACATTGGAGTTTCTATTAACTTCTAATTATAATTTGGGTGGTTGAAATATACCACCCATTTTATTTAAAAAAAAGCTTGACAAGCATAGGGTTTTATTAGTATATTTAGTTATAAAATAAGGGACATTACAACCTAAATGTATCAGAACATATATTTTGACAATCGTAGACAGAAAGTTCATCTTTGGGATGACAAGAAAGGGTATTTGATTATACCTTATAAAAAGTATGCCTATGTAAAAAATTCAAATGGACATCATGTTTCATTATATGGGGATAGATTAAAGAAAGTATTTAATTATGATAAAGAAGACCCAACACTACATGAATCAGATGTACCACCAACAACAAGATTTTTAGTAGACCAATATACAGACTCAGACGAAGTATCAGAAGGACATAGAAAAGTATTTTTTGATATTGAGGTTGAAGTCACCGATGGTTTTCCTGATGTGATGAAGGCAACCAATGTTATAACTTCTATTGCATTATACGATTTCATGACAGAGACATACTTTACTTATGTTTATGATGCAAAGAGAAGACTTACATCATATACCAAAGATAATAAAATAGTAGAAGTATATGATACTGAATATGAGATGTTGAATAAGTTCTTTCAAAAGTATTTAGAAATTAAACCAACTATTATTAGTGGTTGGAACTCAGACTACTTTGATATTCCTTATCTATATAATAGGGCAGTAAATGTATTGGGTGTAAGTGTGGCAAACTTGATGTCACCAATATCAGAAGTTTACTACAATGATTTTAAAAAGAGATATGTCATTGCAGGAGTTAGTTGTTTAGACTATCTATCATTATATAGAAAGTTTTCGTTCTCTCAACAATCAAGTTATCGTTTAGATTATATCGGAGAAGTAGAAGTCAATATGAACAAGGTAGAATACGAAGGAACATTGAACGACCTATATGAAAATGACTTACAGACTTTCGTTGATTACAATATCCGAGATGTAAAAATATTAGTTGAGTTAGATAAGAAATTAAATTTGATTGAGATATCACGAGGTATTGCACACCTTGGACACATACCTTATGAAGAAGTGTTTATGAGTTCAAGATATCTTGAAGGTGCTATATTAGTATACCTAAAGAAACTTGGTATTGTCGCACCTAACAAACCACCAAGACCAAAAACATTTGATGACGATAAGTTCGCAGGTGCCTATGTTCAACCACCACAAAAGGGTAAACATGATTGGGTATATGATTTGGATATCACAAGTATGTATCCGAGTGTGATTCGTTCATTAAATATATCACCAGAGACTAAACTTGGTAAGGTTGAAGGTTGGGAAGCAGAAGAATATTTAAAGAAAGATAATGTAAAGACCTATACTATGAATGATAAGAAAGGTAAAGAGATAGGTAAGTTTACAAATGGTGAATTAGAAAATTATTTATTAACTAATGATATTAGTATTGCCTCTAATGGTGTTTTATATCGTACAGATAAACAAGGATTGATTCCTGCACTACTTACCAAGTGGTTCAATGAAAGAGTTGAAATGAGAAAACTTGTTAAGAAATATAATGAAGAGGGTAATAAAGAATTAGAAGATTACTTTGATAGAAGACAATACATACAGAAGATTATTCTAAACTCTTTGTATGGTGTATTGGGTCTATCAGTATTTAGATTTTATGACTTGGATAATGCAGAGGCAACGACTCTAACTGGTCAAGCCTTAATTAAGTTCAGTAAGAAGATAACGAATCATTTTTATAATAAAGAACTTGGTACTAACAAAGACTATGTTATATACATAGATACTGATTCTATCTTTGCCTCTGCTATTCCATTGGTTGAAAAGAGATTCCCTAATCAAAATCTAAGTGACACAATGATGACACAAAGGATTATGGAAATTTGTAGTGAAGTACAAGACTATCTGAACGATAGTTATAATTTCTTTTCAAAGAAGTTTTGTAATGTAGAGATAGATAAACATGTATTTGATATTAAACAAGAGGTGGTTGCAAAGAGTGGATTGTTTATTACGAAGAAACGATATGGATTACGAATCATTAATGATGCAGGTCGTAAAGTAAATAAGATTCATGTTAAAGGATTGGATACGGTTCGTAGTAACTTTGCAGTTGCGATGAAAGAATTATTGGGTAATGTATTGGATGATATACTGGCAGATGTTCCAAAGGAAAAGATTGATGAAAGGATATCATTGTTCAAAAGAAATATGGAATCACTTCACTATGATGTTATGGCAAATCCAATCGGTGTAAAGGGTATTGGTAAGTACGAGGTTGAGGAAGAAGACTCACCATTTAAGACATATAAAAAAGGATGTCCTGTACATGTAAAATCTGCAATCAATTATAACTCATTATTAGACTATTGGTATGAGGGTAGAAAGTATGAAAGGATTACCAATGGTAGTAAAATTAAGTGGGTGTACTTGAAGAATAATGAGTTTGGATTTGATACAATAGGTTATAAAGGTTATGAAGACCCACCACAAATATTAGAATTAATTAAGACACATATAGACCATGATAGAATGTTTGAACAGGCAATGAGTAAGAAGATTGGTATGTTCTATCAGGCAATGTCGTGGGATGCAGTAGTAGATAAAACAAAAAGTATAGAGAGGTTTTTCTAATGGCACGAGACCCATTTAAAAAGATGATGTCAAATGTAAATATGTCATCACAAAATCAAGGTAGTACAAGAGGAAATTTAAACTCAAAACTAAAGAGAGAGTTAGCAGTTAGTAAAGAGGGTAGAATTTACAGATATAAAAAACAACTTGAAGTTGGTATAACAAGAGATGATTTGGAAGAACAATTTAAAAAACAAAAGGGTTGTGACTATTGGATGCCACATTATCAAATAGATTTGAATGAAATATTTGTACCACATTCAATCAAGGCACCATCAGTTGACAGATGGCCTGACCCAAAGGGTGGTTATGTCAAGGGTAATTTTGTAATCACTACAAGGTTTATGAATCTTGGTAGGTCTAATTATCCTGAAGATAAGTTTCAAGAATTTTTAAAAGAAATGTTTGGGGAACCAACAAAAATTGAAAAATATTTTTGATTTTGAGAAAACTAATATATATGTATATATATAGAATATTAACAATAGGAGAATGACAAATGGATAAAAACAAATTAGTTGGGTTTATCAACAAATATCATCTTGGTGGAGAGATAAAATCTACTAAGATTGAATCAAATGGAAAGTCACTTACAACAAGATTTATCTCAGGTGATAAGTCTGTAGTTGGTAGTGTTAAAATGGATAAGTTTGATGCGTTTGACCCAAGTGAGATTGGAGTTTATAATACTTCACAATTATTATCACTACTTTCTGTAGTTGGTGATGATGTGGACTTCACAATAGATAACATGGGTGGAAAGTTTGTATCACTACAAATGAAAGACTCAGGTCATGGAACAACATCAAAATATATGTTGAGTGACTTAAGTGTTATCCCAACACCACCACCACTAAAAAACTTACCAAGTGAATTTGAATTAGAATTAAAATTAGATTCATATTTTATTGGTACATTTATTAATGGTAAAGGTGCCTTACCTGAAACTGAAACATTTACAATCATTGCAGACAATGATAAAGTAAATATTGTAATTGGATTTTCTAACATTGCATCCAATAGAGTTACAATACCTGTTAGTGTAGATAACTATTCAGATATTGAACCTATTTCATTCAGTGCTGAAATGTTTTCAAGTATATTAAGTGCGAATAAAGAATGTCAAAATGCAACTATGAAAGTATCATCTGCAGGGTTATCAAAGATTAACTTCTCAATAGATGATTATGAATCAGAGTATTATTTAGTATCAACACAATCTAATACATAATGTATTTATCGTACTTTGACAAATTCTATGATATGGAACCTTATCTTTACATAGATGAGGTTGAGTGGGAGTATATCAAAAACACCTTTGATAAACAAGATGTAAGAGAAAGTCTTGCAAAGGTTGCGATGTCTTACCCACCACCATACATGGATATATCTGAGAAAGATGCATTAAAACAACTTCAGAAACTAAAAGGAATGAGACATAATGAAATTTTAGTTGAAGGAGAGTGGTTTGCACGAGAAGGTACAGAGTACAGATATGATTTAACTTTTGAAGGTAAACAACAATACTTCAAAAGAAATAATACAGGTAATGATTCAAGTAATTATTTTCAACAAAAGAATAGGTGGAGTGTTGATGGTACAATTGCACCAGGCCCACATAGAACATGGGAAAGTCATAAGTTTATGACAACATTAATTGGGTCTGCATACTCTCTAAAGTTACCTAAGATTGATAAGAGTGCATTTCGTGTAATGATTGGATTGAGAAAATATATTTGTTCTCAATTCAAACCAAATGTTGCAAAGGTATTGTATGATAAATTAGAGAGTAAAAGTATCTTAGACTTTAGTGCGGGTTGGGGTGATAGACTTGCAGGATTCTATGCAAGTGAAACAGGTGAGTCTTATCTTGGGATAGACCCACGAAAAGAAAATCATCCCATCTATGAAGAACAGAAACAATTCTATGAAAAACATAGAACTATGTTTGAGGTTGATAAAAAGAGTATGTTTGTAGAGTATCCTGCAGAGGACTTTGAATATCAAAAGAATATGTATGATACCGTATTTACATCACCACCTTACTTTAGTGTTGAGAGATATAGTTATGATGACACTCAGAGTTGGGTAAGATATAAAGATATTGATACATGGAATACTCAGTTCTTACAAAAAACATTAGAAAAAATATGGCCTTCAATCAAAAGAGGTGGATATTTATTAGTGAACATTGCAGATGTATTTGCACGAACAGGTGGACAGAGAAACATGGTAGAGATATGTAATCCTATGAATAATTTCTTAAGTACATTCCACGATTCAGAATATAAAGGTTGTATTGGAATGGAGATGGCAAAGAGACCTAATAGTGGTGGTGCAGGAATGGCACGAGAGACAGATGAAAGGTTTCAAGACTCTACAATACAAAGAGCAGAGGAAACTAAGGATAAAAGATTTTGTGAACCAATTTGGATTTGGAGAAAGTTATAATGGATGAAATTAAAAATTCCCTATGGGTAGAAAAGTACCGACCTACAAGTCTTGACACTTATATAGGTAATGAACACCTAAAGAGTAAGGTCAAGTTATATCTTGAGAGTGGAGATTTACCACACCTTCTATTGTTTGGTAGGGCTGGTACAGGTAAAACCACTCTCGCTAAGTTACTCGTCAATAACATTGAATGTGATTATCTATACATCAATGCATCTGATGAGAGAAAACTTGAAATGGTAAGAGACAAGGTAAAAAACTTTGCCTCTACTATTGGGTTTTCAAATATGAAAGTTGTGATTCTTGATGAGGCAGATTACATTACACCTGCATCACAGGCCGCACTTCGTAATCTTATGGAGACATTTAGTAAACATTGTAGGTTTATCTTAACTTGTAATTATGTTGAGAGAATCATTGACCCAATACAATCAAGGTGTCAATCATTTCAGATTATTCCACCTGATAGAAAACAAGTTGCAGTACATCTAAGTGATATCCTACAGAAAGAAAAGGTTAATGCAAAGGTTGATGATATTGTAACAATAGTTAATAGTGGGTTTCCTGATTTAAGAAGAGTAATTAATGGTGCACAAAGACAAGTTGTAGATGGTGAGTTGATTATTGATGAGGGAATGAGTATACAAAACGACTATAAAGTAAAGGTATTAGAAATACTTAAGACACAAGATAAGAAAAACTCATTCAAGAATATAAGACAAGTACTTGCAGATTCAAAGGTAACAGACTTCTCAGACTTATTTAGATTATTATTTGATACCGTGGATGATTGGGGTAAAGGTCATGTTGCAGAATGTATATTAGCATTGAGTCAGTATCAACAGAGTGATGCAGTAGTGGTAGATAAAGAGATAAATATCATGGCAATGTTTATAGAAATATTGGGAGTTATAAAATAGTGTATGACTATTTAAGAGAAATTCCACCATCTTTTAAACATGAATATGATAATTTAGTTAAAAATGATATACAGATAGAAGATTCGGTAAAATACCAACTTGTTATATTGGCATATAAAGAAGAAAATCTTATAGGTGAGTGTATAGAGTCTCTGATAAACCAAATTGCTTCTCCTGATGAGTTTGAAGTGTTGATTATAAATAATTGTTCTACTGAACAAGAATTTGATAATACTGAATTAATAGTTAAAGAAAAATTAGATAAATATAAACACAATAATATACATTTAATAAATGTAAAATTTCCAAAAGAAATTGTAAGTTCTTCTTTGGCGGCAAAATATGGTATGGACTTTGCATTATATAGGTGGAAAGATTATGTAGACTTCAACAATGGAATAGTTGCATTTTTTGGTGCAGATAATGTATTTGAAAACCATTTTGTTTCAGAAGTATTGAAGACTTTCAACAATCCATCAAAGTATGATAATCCATATCAGTTGTATCCAATAGGGTTAGGTGAAGATAAGATAGATATTTTAATAACACATTGTGATGGTAACTATAAGTTTTCAAGTTTTGAGAATATAATTGATATTTCAGTTCTCAAACCTTATATAAATAAGATAGAAACTATGAATGAGTTATTGGGAAAGTGGTATTATGAAAATTTTGATATAGTTTGGGGAGTAAAAAAAGAAAAGAAAGTAAATTTGGACGAAAGATTAATTTATAGACCTGATGGAAGTCCTGTTTGGCCTAAAACATTTAGGGCATCTGCATATAATGATTTGGGTGGTGTTGAGATTCAGGCACAAGAAGAACAGGCAATAATAATCAAAGCAGTGATTAATAACTATGTTGTAAAATTTAATGATTTAACAAACTTTACTCATATACAAAGGTTAGAAAAACCAAGAGTTCCTGATGGTAGTTTTACACAAGTGTTGAACGATAGTTTTCAGGCACACATAGATAAAAAAGAATTACAAGTTTATAAACTTGACTATTGGACAATGAGGAACAACATTGAGAAATATTTTTATGAAAAAAAATTCTATGGTGATTGGAGACCAAAGTTTTTTTCAGAACAAGACTTAGATAAAATATTAAAAGAGTCAGGAGAATCATATTTATATTTTAAGAATAAGTTTATCCATCAGTTTCAAGATGAAATAAAAAAGAATTATAGAAAGACAAGCATTAATAATGTTATTAATGACATAAAGAAGAAGTTATAGGAGTAACGAAATGAATGACGAAAGACAATATCAAGAACCATTAGACATATCAAAGGCAGATACGATTCAATGTGAAGAGTGTGGAAACGCATCCTTTATACAATCATTTTTCTTAAAGAGAGTATCAGCATTGATGAGTCCAAATGGTAAAGAGGCAATCATACCAATCCAAGTATTTGCTTGTGGTAATTGTGGAACAATACCAAAGAACATGATGAGTCAAATTCAACCGAGTGAGTAATGTATACTAAAGTTGGAGATGGACTACAAGTAGTAAGTGGTGACATAGTTAAGAGTTTAGTTGGTTTAGAGAATCTAACATACAAGATGTCAGAAGAATTCAACTCTGAAAGACTATGGACACCATCTCATCTTTCCATGGATAACGCCTACAAGACAGGATATATGGAATCATTCTCACATCAGGCATCTATAATTAATTCATACCATGGTGAAGAAAAAGGAATGTGTTCACCTACAGGATGTTATCATTGTTATAGTTTCTTAAAAGATAAAAGTGTTACAGATAAATCTTATGTAATGACAAGTAAATGTACACGAATAGAAGAAGAGTGTAATGATTTAGAAAGAATGTTTAACTTCACTATATCAGAGATAGTGTTTGTTGGTACTGAGAAATATTGTGAGGATAATTTAAATAAGGCAATGACTTTAACATCACAAATGTTAGACCAACTTGGTATCAAATATTTTTATGAAGTTGCATCAGACCCATTCTTTGGTGATAAATCAGAGTTAAAAAGAAAAGTACAAATCAATAGTGGTTCTAAGATTGAGATTAGAGCATGGATTCCTAACGAAGATAGACATGTTGCAATAGGTTCATTTAATCTACATGGTAGAAAGTTTGTTGATAAATTTAATATACAAGACTCAGAGATGACTGCATGTTTTGGTTGGGGATTAGAAAGATTTGTAGATGTTGTAAGTAAGTATGACAAAACCATAGATGAAACCAAAATCAACTTTAACTTCAATACTGATAACACTTTTATACCTGAAGTTAGAAAAAATGTAATTGATGGTAATGATGGTTGGTTATTGAGAGGTCAGACTTATTGGTTTGGTAGAAAACCTATACATGAATATGAAATCCAAACACCAGATATTGGTGAGGTTGTCTATGAAGACATTGATACACTTGAACAACTTGATGGGTGGACATGGGAAATTCTACAAGGTCTCAAAGAATGGGACAGATTAAATATGGATTGGATTACCATAGAGACAAGAAAAACTTGGTTATGGGATTTAGAAACTGCAAAGAAAAGAATAAAAGATGGACACAATTTGTGTGCAATGTTTCACGATGGTAAAATGATACAATGGAATTGGTGGTTTATGGGTGAATTTACTTTTTATGACCACGAGTGGAATATTGATATGAACTTACCTAAAGACCATTCTTATGGTGGATATTGGGCATGTTTACCTAAATATAGAACTTCAAGAAAACATGGTAAACTGATAGAACATTTCTACACTTATATTACAAACTATCTTATTAGAAAGAATATAAAATATGACTTGGCATATGTTGATGGTTGGAACAACAAGGCAATCAGTATACATAAGAAGATGGGATATGTGGGTTACAATTGGATGGAAAATGAAAACTTTCTCAAATAATCAATATTTATAGATATGAACGATTCACAAAGACAAGCTTACGCAAATTTATTAAAAGAAAAAAGTTTACAGGTAGGAAATCTGTTTACTGGTAGTGCCTATTGGGATACTGAACATGAAGGTATGATATATGCCATGGATTGGATACCACAAAGTGGTTCAATAAAACTATTAGAAATGAACACTAACATAGGATTAAGTGGTAGGATGAAACCATACTTTGATTTTAGTGAATTAGTAAGTCATATTACAAGTTCTGGTCATACTACATGTACTTATCATGAAGACTATCTAAATTTCAATATAGAACCACAAAGAGTTGAAGACACTTTAGATATTTTTAAACAACAACTTAGTTCAAGTTTATCATCTTCAGGATGTACATTTACACATGAATATAATCTATGGGATGAGGTTATACCAACACCATCTTCAACACATTATGTATTAAGACAAGGACATTCAAATTATCATAATGTTGATATATTATGTGAGAACAAAACTATATTTCGTAATTTTATAACAGGTAGTTTAGGTGAAGATTTCTTCCCTGCATTTGGTAGTAATATTTCATCGTCATTTAGTAATCCAACAAATGTACCTGATGTTGTTATCAAAGACCCAACTAAAGATATGGGTGTAGGAGTGTCTTTTACAGACTTTACAAGTGATAGAAATCAAATATATAATAATCATAATTATGTAGAACAATATATAGAACCTGAAATAGATAATAGTAGATATAGATTATTTAGAAGTATCATATTGATTGGTAGTGGTAGTGTTAAATATTTGATAAAAAATCCTACTTATACAATTAACTATAGAAAGTTTGGACAACCAAGTGGTTCAGTTACAATTGGTTCACAAACCACTAATATTTATGATTATAATAATGTTAGAATATGGCAAACAGGACATTTTGAAGGTAACACACCAGTATCAATGTCTGATGGTTCGGTAAAAACGATTGGTAGTGTAAGTGCAGGTGAAGTTGTTAAGAGTGTAATAGTTGATAACTATCCAAAAAGAGATAATAGTTTTATTTCGTCAACAACTAATGTAAGTTGGCCTCAATATATACTTGATAAAGGTAATTGGACAGGTTCAATTGGTGAGTTGAGTGAATCAACAAGTTCAGTCAATAGTGTTCCACAAGTATATTCATGGGGATATTATGAATTAAATGGTTCTACAAAAGTTAATCCTGAAGACTCTATTATGGTTTATGATAATTCAAAATATCAATTCAAACCAATGAGAGACATTAAAGTTAACGATGTTTTTGTTACAAAAGGATTTGTTACACAATCAGTATCATCTATAAATTTAGTGACTTCTGAATCTATATTTTATTCATTAGATTTAGAAACAGAAGATAGATATTTTGCAGGTGATGATACTAATTCGGTTATAACTTCCGATAGTTATTGGTAGGGAATGAGTTCTTACTTAGTCGGAAATGTTATAATTAAAGATTCTTCTGAATACAGAAAGTATGAGAGAAGAATATTTCGTTATTTAAAAAAACATAATGGTAAATTACTTGTGTATGATGATAATCCAACATCAGTGCAAGGTAATATAGATGGTAGGTTATTGATTATGGAATTTCCAAATAAAAAAAGTGCATTAGAATTTTGGAATGATGAAGATTATATAAAGATGTCGGAGAAATACAGATACCATTGTAGTGAAGTACAATTCGTAACTATAATAGGAGATTAGTATGTATGTATTAGAACACAAGGAGATTCCATTTAGTAGAATGGAAGTTGTAAAAGAAGATACACCAGAGTTAGATATTTTTTATGAACCTGATATGAAAAACTTTGAATACTATGATTCTGATGGAACACCAATAGGAATGTATATTATTTACAGAAATGATAAAAAAAATGTTGTTTGTGGTAGGAACTATTATATTTATAAACAACAGAGAACTAAAGGTTGGGGTTTAAATTGTATACTATCTTGTATCAATTATTCCTTTCAATTATATCCAGAGATTGATATCTTTTGTTGGTCTACTCATGTAGGTAATAAAGTTATGGACAGAATATGTTCAAAGATATATGAAGAAACAAGGACAGAAACCAATAATCCAAACATATTTGGTTTCAATGAACCACCACCATCTGAGTTACATTCGGTTACAAGAAAATATATGGAAGAGTTTAATAAAAAATATCCAAAGGGTTTTAAAAGATTTAGAATATGAGTAAAGTTAAAGGTTTATTTGACCATGTAAAACAAATCACAAATGTACAGAGTCCTACATATTGGGATACATTAAGTGAGGGTGATAAAAAGACATGGAGTAATTACATGATTCACAGATTTCTTAGTATGAAATCAGAGTGGATTCAATTGGTAAATGAAGTACAAAAGTATTGGGAGTTGGCTCCTAAGAATGTGTATCAGTTTTATATTGATGTACTACCACGAGGTAGAACTTTCCTTAAATACACAAAGTCAAAACATAAGTCAAAAGTAAATCCATGGGTTATGGAACACTTGACCGATTATTTTGAATGTAGTTCAAAAGAAGTAGATGATTACTTGGAGATATTAACACCACAACAAGTAAAGACAATCATCATGAAGTATGGTGTAGATGATAAACAACTAAAAACAATATGGAGTAAATAATGAGTAAGAATTATAGAAACGAAGAAGCATTTTATATGAAGGAAATGGAATGGGGTGTTAATTCAAAAACAAACACTACTTACATGAACTATGAATTTGATATAGATTCACTATATTCAACAATAGTGAAATGTGATTATTTGGTTAGAGTGAATCCCAATACAGATATCAATTTAAATATTGCTTCATATGGTGGTGATGTATATGCAATGTTAGGATTGGTAGATTATATCAAAGGACTATCAGTTAAAGTTAATACACATTGTGTTGGAACTTGTATGAGTGCTGCATCAGTACTATTATCATGTGGTACAGGTACAAGAACAATCACTAAACATGGAACCGTAATGGTTCACGAAGGTTCAGCATTTGAGGCAGGTAAGACTACTGATGTTATGAAAGGTGTTGACCACTTAAAAGATTTACAGAAAGATATTAATGAAATACTTGGTGAAGTTACAAATAAAGATGCAAGGTTTTGGGAACTTGCAGGAAGGAACGATTCATACTTTGATGCAGAAACTTGTTTAGAGTATGGAATTGTTGATAAAATTGTATAAAAAGCTTGACAAGTATAGTAAAAGTTTTGTATATTAACATATGATAAATTGGAGAATAATATGAAAGTTATCAAGGATACGCCTAAGAGTAACTCAAGTAATGAGTATGTGGATGTTATAGAGTATATGGAAACAAAATATCCACAGATGACATCAGAGTTTAAAAAAATACAACAAGACCAATATGAGTTGTTCTTAAAAAAACAACATGATTACGGCCCACAAAACATTGCAGTTGGTACTGCACTAAAAAATGATGAGGACAAAAGATTATCGTTGATGGGTATTTGGTTTAGGATTAATGATAAAGTAGAGAGAATCAAAACTCTTATTATGAGAGGTGACGATGGTTCGTTAGAGAATGAGGGTTTGGTAGATAGTTATTCAGATATCTCAAACTATGGAGTGATGGCACAAGTAGTCGCGAGAGGTAAATGGGCTAAGTAATGGACATTGGAATTGTTGGACAAGGTTATGTGGGAACTGCTATTAAAGTAGGATTTGAACCACACTATAATTACTTACATACTTATGATAAGTACGACCTTGCAAAATCTACCGTACCTAATTTAAAAGATTTAGTTGATAATTGTGAAGTTATATTCGTATGTGTTCCAACACCAATGAGAAAAGATGGGACTTGTTATACAGGTATTGTAGAAGAGGTAATTAGAGAGATTGATAGTTATGCAAATAATAATCCTATTGTAGTGATTAAGTCAACCGTACCACCAGGTACTACTGATATTATGAACAAAAATTATTCAAATGTTACCGTAATATTTAATCCTGAGTTCTTAACAGAAGAAAACTTTTTGGAAGACTTTAAGAATCAGAAAAGAATTATATTGGGTGGTCAGAGAAATGGAACTAATAAACTCAGACAAATATACTCAAAGGTATTTCCACATGCAACTATAGTTAAGACTGGTAGTAAAACTGCAGAGATGGTAAAGTATTTTATCAACAACTTCTTGGCCACTAAAGTATCATTTGCAAATGAAATGTATAAGGTGTGTGAACAAGTAGATATTGATTATGATAAAGTTGTAGAGTATGCAACTTATGATGAGAGATTAGGTAAATCCCATTGGGCAGTACCTGGTCCTGATGGTGACCATGGATTTGGTGGTCATTGTTTACCAAAAGATTTAAGTGCGATTATCAATCAATTTGAAACATATGGTTTATTAGAGGCAGTTGAAAGTGTCAATGACCAAGTTCGTGATAATCGTGATTGGGAAGAAATGAAAGGAAGAGCAATAATAGATGAGTAGAATTAGTTATAGTCAATTCAGTAAGTGGGATAAATGTCCATACACTTGGAAATTAGATTATGTAGACAAGGTTAGTACATTCAAGGGAAACATATATACATTATTTGGTTCTGCAATCCATGAAACTATTCAGGCATACTTAGTTGCATATTATAATAAAACTATCAAATATGCAGACTCACTTCCATTACATGATATTCTACAATACAGAATGGAAGAGAATTATAAGAAGTCCAAAGAACAACATGGTGATGATTTTGATGTATCATTGGATGATATGAAAGAGTTCTTCCAAGATGGTATCAATATTATTGATGAGTTCTTGAAAAGAAAATCAAGTTACTTTCCTAAGAAAAGTACTGAGTTAGTTGGTATTGAGTTAGACTTAAATCAGAACTTAGATAACAAACTAACTTTCATTGGATATATGGATGTGGTTATACATAATAAGAAAACAGGTCGTATTAAAATCATTGATATCAAAACCGCAACAATGGGTTGGAACAAATACATGAAGGCTGATAAGAACAAGACTAATCAGTTGTTATTGTACAAGAAGTTTTTTGCAGACCAAGCAGATATTCCAATTGATAAAATAGATGTTGAATATTTAATATTAAAGAGAAGATTATATGAGAATATAGTTTATCCACAAAAAAGAATACAAGTGTTTACACCAGCAAGTGGTAAACCAAGTATCAATAAGGTTATGACAAGATTAGACGAGTTTATGTCTGAGTGTTATGATGAAGATGGTAACATTATTGACAATGATTACCAAAAGTGTGAAAAACACAAAAAATGTAGATTATGTAAGGATTTATAATGATTACACCAACACTAAGGTTAAAGTTATCAGATTTTATTGATAAACCATGGGAACAAGATGTATTAGATGAATTATCTAATGTAGGGAATGAAGTATTTCAAAACCAATTCACGATTTATTTTTGGTATGATAGAAATACAGAATCAATAGATTTGAGTAGGTTAAGTCAGTTCTTGAAACAAAGAGAATCTGAAACTAACAAACCACAAAAAACTATTATCAGACCAGAGTTTTTTGATAAACAAGTATTTTTTATTTGGTACGATGTAATACCAAGAAGTATACACGAAAATAACCACATTCAATACTCAAGATTTAGTTGGTTGTATAGTGACCCAAGTACAGGTATAGTTGAAGGTATTAAAAACTTTAAAGAGACTTGGGAATTTGTATCAAGAGACCCAGAAAGAAGACCAAGGAAACAAAAAAGAAATGATGATGAAAGTAGCAATCATAGGTAGTAGAAGTTATACTAACAAAAGAAAGATAAAAGATTTTGTCTTCAAGTTAAAAGAAAAAGTTGGAGATGATTTAGTAATAGTAAGTGGTGGAGCAAAACAAGGTTCTGATAAATATGCAAAACAATATGCACTTGAGTTTGATATAAATTACTCAGAGTTCCCACCATACCACGAACCACATAATCAACATTGTGTATATGGTGCATTTAGATACAATAAACAATATAGTGTTGGTAATTACCATAAAAGAAATAAAGACTTAGTAGAATATAGTGACAATGTGGTTGCATTTTGTACAGAAGGTAAGATAACAGATGGTACAGGTTCTGCATTAAAGTCCGCAAAAAAAATAGATAAAAAAGTAATTATTTTTGATTAACAAGATACTTATATATATGTATATATAGATAACAAACAAAAGAGATTATTATGAGTGAAGACAAATTGACATCAGTAAAAGTTATTGATGAGTTATATCGTAAGTTCAAAGAGAAATCCATCTCTGAAGACTTTTCATTACAGAAATTAGTAAATCGTAGTTTACATTTATTTGTATATGATGAAGATTTTAAGGATAAAGTATTAAAAAATAGTGACTTGGAAACAAGTGGTTCTAAATATTAAGAGGTTATAGATGCAATTACCAAAACTACAGAAGGTTTCTTCAAGACCAAAAAAGAAGAAAATCTTATTGTTGTCAGACGATTTAAGGATGCATAGTGGAGTCGGTACTATGTCAAGAGAAATAGTATTCGGAACTATTGATAAGTACGATTGGGTTCAAGTAGGTGGTGCTATCAAACATCCTGATAATGGTAAGATAGTTGATATGAATCAGGCAGTTAGAGAAGAGACTGGTGTAGAGGATGCATCATTAAAAATTTATCCAATTGATGGTTATGGAAATCAAGAGATAGTTAGACAACTATTGGTAGAAGAAAAACCAGATGCCATCCTACACTATACAGACCCAAGATTTTGGATTTGGTTA
This sequence comes from Flavobacteriales bacterium, assembly GCA_002697505.1. Taxonomy (GTDB): domain Bacteria; phylum Bacteroidota; class Bacteroidia; order Flavobacteriales; family BACL11. Next base: position 19,422 of record NZWA01000089.1, read on the forward strand.
TATCAAATGGAACACGAGATAAGACAAAGTATTCCAATATTTTATTACAATATATGGGACAACCTACCTTATCCAACATGGAATGAACCATTCTATGAGTCTTGTGATTTGATTATGAATATTTCAAAACAAACACATAACATAGTTCATAATGTATGTAAAAATAAACCAAGGACAGATTGGGATTCAACTTATATACCACATGGTATCAATGAAAAACATTTTTATCCAATCGTTGATGAAGACGAAACATTCAAAGTAAATAAACTAAGAAATGAATTGTTCCAAGGTACTGAAGTAGAATTTTGTATACTATTCATCAATAGAAATATCAGAAGAAAGATGACTTCAGATTTAATTATGGCATTCAAAACATTCGCAGATGGATTGACAGAAGAACAAAGAAAGAAAGTTGGATTTGTTTTACATACTGAACCAGTTGATAATAATGGAACAGACTTACCTGCAGTTATTGAAGAGTTATGTCCTGACTTAAACATTGTATTTTCAAAGGATAAACTTAATAATGAAGGAATGAATCAACTCTATAATGCAGTTGACCTTACCGTGAATATTGCATCTAATGAAGGATTCGGATTAGGAACTTGTGAATCTCTAATGTGTGGAACACCAATCATAGTAAATGTTACAGGTGGACTACAAGACCAATGTGGGTTCAAATTTAGAGACCATTTCTTAACTTACAAAGATTATACTAAGATTGAATCACTACACGATTGGAGAAAGTGGGAAAACAATAAAGATTTAACATATGGTGAATGGGTAAAACCAGTATGGCCGAGAACTCGTTCAGTTCAAGGTTCAGTACCAACACCATTTATTATGGATGATAGAGTTGATTGGGTTGATGTTGCAGATGCATTAAGATATTGGTATGATAAATCACCAGAAGAGAGAAAAGAGGCAGGACTACTTGGACATGAATTCGTAACAGGTGATAATGGTATGATGAGTGCAAGACACATGAGTGAGTTATTCATAGACCACATGGAAACTGCGTTTGAAAAGTGGACACCAAGAAAAAGTTATGAGGTACATGAAGTATGAGTAAACCATTAATATTAGTTACAGGACCAGTTGCCACAAGAAGTGGATATGGTAACCACACAAGAGATATTTGTAGAGCATTGATTGAAAGGGATAAGTATGATATCAGAATCCAATCTATGAGATGGGGAAACACACCATTAAATGCATTGGAAGAACATAATCCACACCATAGAGAGATTCATAAAAGAATATTAAAACAACCTTCAATGGAAAAACAACCAGATGTACATTTACATATAAGTGTACCAAATGAATTTCAACCATTGGCAAAAAAGAATATTGGAATTACTGCAGGTATAGAACACACAATCCCACCAGGTCAATGGGTAGAGGGAATGAATCGTATGGATGTAAATATTATTACATCTGAATGGAGTGCAGTTAATTTCAAGAATGTATCATACGATAAGAAAGATAATCAAGGTAAGTTAATAGGACAACTAAAAGTTAATAGTCCGATGACTACATTATTTGAAGGTGCAGACCCTGACATATTTAAAGAAACAAATGAGTTTTCAAAACAACTTGTTAGTGAGTTTGAGAAAATATCTACTGATTGGAATTTTTTATATACAGGTCATTGGTTACAAGGTGGTTTAGGTGAAGACAGAAAAGATGTCGGTATGATGATTAAAGTATTTTTAGAAGTATTTAAGAATCACAAGAATCCACCAGGACTTATACTGAAATCAAGTAGTGCAGGATTCTCAGTTGTTGATAGGGAAGATATCAAAAAGAAGATTGATTATATCAAGAGAGATATAAAGGCAAAAACACTTCCTAAAATTTGGTTACTACATGGTGACTTAACAGATGACGAAATGAATCAATTATATAATCATCCAAAAGTAAAGGCACATTTATCATTCACACATGGTGAAGGATTTGGTAGACCATTATTAGAGGCATCATTTAGTGGTAAACCTATTATTGCACCATGTGAAACTGGTCAAAAAGATTTCCTTGATGAAAACAATACCGTAAAACTACCTGGTCAATATGTAAAGGTTCCAAATAGGTCTTTTCCTAAAGAATTTTATGTTGATACTTGTGAGTGGTTTGGTGTAAACTATGGACTTGCATCTCAAATAATTAGAGATGTACATAAAAACTATACAAAGTATGCTGTCAAGGGTAAGAAACTGATGTTACTTAATAGAAGAATGTTTACTCATGATAAAATGAGAGAGAAATTAGAAGAGATAGTTGACCAACAATTATCATCACTTCCAAAACAAGTTGATATAAAGTTACCTAACATGAAAAAAGAAGACAAAAAAGAAGACAAAGGTTTACCTAAGTTAAGGAAGATATAATGTCAGAAGTAAAAACTAAATGTCCAAATTGTTTTTCTGAGAATCAATGTTTTGAAGAATCTACTGAACACTTTACTTCCTATATTTGTTTTAAATGTGGGTTCACAAGTAATTCATATTACAAAAATGATACAGAAGAACTAAAAAAGGCAGTTGAATCGTCAACACAATTGATGAATGAGATATCATTATTTGACTATGATAGGAAAATAACTTGGTTTCCATCAGTATTAAACATGGGTAAGTTTGGAATAATTTATCCAGATGGTACTAAAAATAATTGGGTGTGGAAGTTTGCACAAGTAACTAAGTTAACAGAAGAAGAACAGAAAGACCCACAATATGAGGGACATGAACATAAATTAGATGTTGATAATGCACAATCATATGGACAACATGAGTTTATGAATGCATGTAAAGATATGGGAATAATTAAAGAATGAAGAACACATCTTGGGAAAGAGTTCAACCAGGTCAAATAGTTTCTTTTGTTTATAAGAATAAAAATGAAACAAAAGGAATCAAGAGAACCGTATTATGTTTAAGTAAAAGACATCCATATAGAAAGAAGAATGGAAGACTTACATACTTTTTTGTAGGGTTACAATTAGACACTGCCGTATCAAGACCAATAACTGCATCAAAGTTTCAGTCATTGATTGAACAATTTGGTGGACTAAGTAAAGATAAAAGGATTACCGAGGTTGGTAACTTTGAAGACACTATGTCAGTATCGGATATTAGACAATTATACAAAACACTAAAAGATTTCATAGAGAAGTATAAAATATTCAGAACATACAATTTAAGAGAATGTAGAAAAAGAAGAGTTTATCTTGAAGACGATTATCGTTATTTACCAAAAGAGTCTATGGATGATTTACTATTAGAACAACAAATATCGGAAATAGATTTTGAACTATGAAGATTACTTATGGTATAACCGTTCATAATGAACATGAAGAGATAAAGAAACTACTTGAGTTTCTTGTTGAACATCGTGATGAGGGTGATGAAATTGTTATATGTGATGATTACTCTGATTATCAATGTTGGAGAGTATTTGATGAATACATACATGGACAATATCCTGACATAGTTTTTTATGAACAACAATTAAATAATGATTTCGCAAGAAAGAAAAATTCAGTTATAGAAAAATCAACAGGTGACTATATATTTCATTTGGATGCAGACGAAATACCTAATGAAGTTCTCATGTCACAATTAAAAACCATACTTGAAATTAATGATGTAGATTTGATTTGGATTCCAAGAATCAATACGGTTGATGGTATCACACAAGACCACATCAATAAGTGGGGATGGGTAGTAACAGAAAAAGGTTGGGTTAATTTTCCTGACTATCAAAGTAGAGTTTTTAGAAACCGAGATGATATAAGGTGGGAGAGACCAGTACATGAAAGGATTACAGGTTGTAAGACTTACTCACATCTACCACCACATGAAGAGTTATGTATTTATCATCCAAAAACAATAGAGAAACAAGAAAAACAAAATGAGTTATATAGTAAAATTATTAGATGAACTTAAAGACCAAGGTGTCGTAGGTATAAAACAATCATTTGAAGATGAAGGTGTATTAGATTCAGACCTTTGGAAAATATCTAAAGTATGTAGAGACTTAGACTTAAAGTTAAGTGTTAAGATTGGTGGTTGTGAGGCTATCTCTGATATAAATCGTTGTATTGATTTAGAAGTTAATGGTATAGTTGCACCAATGATTGAGTCAAGGTTTGCATTACAAAAGTTTTCAGAGTCTATAAATAAGTTACCTTATCATGGTAACAAGTTTATTAATATTGAAAGTGTACAGGCATACAAGAATTTAAATGATATATTAGAATCACCTACAAGTAAAATGTTAAGTGGTATTGTAGTAGGTCGTTCTGATTTAACTAAGTCATTTGGATATGGAAAACAAGATGTTATGTCAGATGAAATTTGTAGAGTAGTAACCTACATACTACAAGAGTCAAAAAAGTTAGGAATGAAAACATATATGGGTGGAAATATTGGTACTCAAAGTATAGAATTTATTCAAGAGTTATTCAATAAGGGATTCTTAGATTGTATTGAGACACGAAATGTTATCTTAGGATTAGATGAAAGTAATATAAATGATTTAAGTAAAATCATTTCACATATGTTAGAGTGGGAATCTTTGTGGTTGGAAAGTAAGGCAACACATTATAACAGATTCTCAACAGAGTATAATACAAGGTCAAAAGAAATACAAGATAGATTATGACAAGACAAGAACAATTACAAGAGTTATTCCACAATAACCAATATTTTAAAATGATATGTGGTGCAGGTAACGAAGATACCGAAGAAGTCAGAAGACTTGCAATGATTTATACATTGGCAGGTGCAAAAGGATTAGATATTTCAACAACACCTGATGTAGTAAAGGCGGCGATGGATGGTATTGATAGGGCATATGATATATCAGATAAACTTGGTATTGATATTGGTGTAAGACCATATATTATGGTTAGTGTTGGAATGCCAGGTGACCATCATGTAAGAAAGGCACTTATAAATGAAGATACTTGTGTTAAGTGTGGTTTATGTGTTGCACCAGTTTGTCCTACAGAAGCGATTGAACCTATTCAAATAAAAGTTGAGACTGCATTTGTGATTACTGAGAAATGTATTGGGTGTGGTGCATGTAGTGCAGTTTGTCCTATTGTAGAGTGTATAACTTATAGTCATAATGAAAAGGCATTAGAAGAATTATTACCACAATGTTTAGAGTTAGGTGCAGAGAATATAGAGTTACACGCGGCAGTTGCAGAAACTGATGTAATTATGAAAGAATGGGAAATGGTTATTAAGGCAAATCCTGATGGACATAATAGTATGTGTTTAGATAGATTACACATTGGAAACTTTCAATTAAAAGATAGAATTGAAAAGGCATTGGAGATGACTAAACCAGGTTTAATGATATTACAGGCAGATGGTTATCCAATGAGTGGTGGTAGAAATGATTTCAATACAACATTACAGGCAGTTGCAACTGCAGATGTAGTTAATAAACAATTTAACATGAGATTAAATAAGAAAGATAAACAATTAATATACAAAAGAAGAAGAGAGTTAAATGTTGTATTATCAGGTGGAACTAATTCATTAACTGCAGACTTGGCACTACAAGGTAATGTAAGATTCCAAGGAGTTGCAGTTGGAACATTTGCAAGAAACTTAATTTACAAACATATTAAAGAAGTCTACGATTATAATGATATGGAATTTTATAATGATTTAAATAATATTCGTGAAGCATATCTTATTGGAAAACAATTAGTAGATAGTAACATAAATAAAGGTGAAAGTTATGGGTCAAACACTTATATTCGCAGTTGATTTTGATGGTTGTTTAGCAGAATTTGATTTTCCAAGTATAGGAGAACAAACTTCAAAACAAAAAAAATTAATGAATATTTTAAAAAAATTACAAGACAAAGGACATAAATTAATATTATGGACAAGTAGAGGTGAACCTGCACTACAAGAAGCAATTGATTGGTGTGAAGAAAAGGGATTGATATTTGATATGCATCAAGTTAATCCATTTACCAAAAAGATATCAGGACCGAGTCCTAAGATAATTGCAGACTATTATATTGATGATAAGGCATTAGAATTTGGTGATAATGAATCACGAGACAGAACACTATTTTTATTGGAGAGATTGTTAGATGAGTAGGAAAAAAATAACCGCAGTGGTTCCTATTAGAAAAGGGTCACAAAGGATAATAGACAAGAACTTTATTCCATTTGTTGATGGGAAGAGTTTACTTGAGGTCAAACTTGAAATATTGAAGAAGATTACTTTAATTGATGAAATTATTGTTAATACTGATTCAGATAAGGCATTAGAGATTGCAGACAAATATGGTGTTAGTAAAAAAGAAAGAGAACCATACTTTGCAAGTAATGAGTGTACCAATAGTGAGTTCTTTCAGAACATGGCAGAAACAACTGATACAGATTATTTAATCTATAGTCCATGTACTGCACCATTAGTTGAAGAGAGTACTTATTATGATTTCATTAATAGGTTTATCAATGGTATAGATAATGGACACGATAGTTTGACTACCGTAAATGTATTAAAACACCATATGTGGTTAGATGGAAAACCATTGAACTATGACCCAAAGAATTCACCAAATACACAAGACCTACCTGATATCTACAAACTAACTTATAGTCTTTCAATTATAGAAAGAGAGGCAATGTTAGAGTGTAAAAATATAGTTGGTAACACACCACACTTTTATCAGATAGATGAAGTTGAGGGAGTTGATATTGATAATCAGATTGACTTTGATTTTGCAAAGTTTTTATATGGGAGAGTAAAATAATGAAAGATTTCAATTTATTGAAAGATATTTATAAAGACAAAGACATTTATGTCATTAGTGGAGGCCCTTCACTTAATCACATAGATAAGAGTTTTTTTGAAAACAAAATAGTCCTTGGAGTAAATGACATATTCAGATACTTTGATTGTGATTATGTAGTTGTAAAAGATTGTAATGAAGAACCAAGGTTTACAAGATTGGTACAAGAACTAAAAGAAAAAGATATACCATTAATCTATAGTCAGTACTATAAAGGTTATGAAGAAAAGGGATTAAATAATTGTGATAATCCTAATTCATACATGTTCACACACAACCCAAGAAAAAAAGATTTTGATATGGAGATGATGGAACTTGATATTGACGAGGAGATTATTGTTAGTCGTTCAACCGTAACAACTGCAATACATATTGCATATTATATGGGTGCAAAAAATATCATACTATGTGGACATGATGGTGGAGAGATTGATGGTCAAATGTATTATCATGAATATGTAGAGAAAGATTGGAAGTCTGCAAGTAATTGGGATGGTATAAAAGGATTCTTAAACAACATGGAAAGAGAGACAATTGCACTAAAACAATTATTAAATTTTCATGATGTAAATATTTGTTCAATGAATCCATTTATTAATTTACGATTAGAAGGAACTAAATTTGAAACTTATAAGATATAGGAGATAAAGATGAATATATTAGTAACAGGTGGAGCAGGATTTATAGGAACGAACTTAATTGAAAGATTATTGGAAGATGGTCATAAGGTAGTCAGTATAGATAATTACTCAACAGGATTTGAAACGAATGAGATAGAACATGAAAATGTAACCTATCATAATGTGGATTTAAGAGATGCAATTGATTTTGATTTCTTTATGGAGAATCCAGATTTAATTTATCATCTTGCAGCACTACCAAGAATCCAACCATCATTTGAGTTCCCTGCATTAACCTTTGAGGCAAATGTACTTGGAACAATTAATTTGTTGGAGTGGATTAGAAGTAAAGAAAATAAAATACCTATAGTTTATGCAGGGTCAAGTAGTTTTCATGGTGGAGTATACAAGAATCCTTACACATTTACAAAGTGGCAAGGTGAAGAAGTAGTTCAGATGTATCATAAAACATACGATATACCGATGAGTATATGTAGATTTTATAATGTATATGGCCCACACCAATTAACTGAGGGTGAATATTGTACCGTAATTGGTATCTTTGAGAAACAATTCCGAGAAGGTAAAGAACTAACTATTACAGGTGATGGTGAACAGAGAAGAGATTTTACTCATGTGTTTGATATCGTAGATGGATTTGTAAAATGTGGTAATTCTTTAGTAATTCCAAATGCCTATAACGCCAAAGTTGATGGAGAAATTTTTGAATTGGGTAAGGGTGAAAATCATTCAATAAATGTAATCGCTCAATCATTTGATTCAGGATATACTTACATACCTAAAAGACCAGGTGAAGTTCAAGAAACACTTTGTACAGATACAAAGGCACATGAATTATTAGGTTGGAAACCTACAATAGATGTATTAGATTACATTGAAGGAGTAAGAGTCTTATGGACAGAAAAAATGTAGTATTTATGACTTGTATGGATGGTGCACCAGATATATTAGATTATAAAGAATGGTGTTTTAAATCATGGGACTATTGGTGTAAAAAAAATAATGTAGAATTATTTGTACTTGACCAAGAGATAAAAGACAAGTCAATTATGAAACCAACATGGCAAAGATGGTGGGTACATGAAATACTTGAGTCTAATGAAATAGAATATGACCAAGTTGCATTAGTAGATGTGGACACAATGGTTCATTGGGATTGTCCTAATTTCTTTGAACAAACAGATGGTGAGTTCAGTGCAGTGATGGATAAGTTTAATATTGAATGGACACATAATAGTATTAAAGGTTATCAAGACTTCTGGCCTGATGTAAAGTTTGATTGGACAAGTTATTTTAATTGTGGATTCATAGTGATGAGTAAGAAACACAAAGGTTTATGTAAAGAGATTATAGACTTTTATCTTGAGAATGAAGATGAACTCAGAAAAAGACAACATGAAACACTTAAGAAAGGGTCAGACCAAACACCAATCAACTACATGATTCGTGCAAGTGAACACGAACTGAAATATCTTGATGAAAGGTTTAACTTATCACAATTACATCTGAGAGGTGTTTTGGGTGGATTATGTCCTATGTGGGAAGTTGGTCATGTATGGCACTTCAATGGATTTGAAAAAACACAAAGGAATCAATTAATGATGCAAGTATGGAATCAAATCAAGGAGAACTATGAAGAAAATTAGACATAGTAAATTACCAATCACATTAGAATCATCAGACCCATTAACACCTGAGATGTTACATACTATACAATTAAATCTTATGTATGATGAAAAAGATAGTAAAAGAGAAAATCTTCGTGGATGGGAATTGTGGGTAGATGAATATGGTGAATGGTTTAATCCATATCCAAAAGATAAAAACCAAATGGAGTTGTTTAATGAACTTAAAAAGTAAATATGCAATAGGTTGTCATGTAATGTTCTATGAAATAGAAATATTAGATGAATATTTAAACTCAGTAAAGAAGGCAGTTGAGATAGTACAGAATCCTGAGAATATTATTGTTGAATTGTTTTTCAATATATCAGAATTTTTTGAAGAGATAGATACTGAGACCACTACAAAAAAAGAACTGATAAAGAAATTCAATAGTAAGTGTTCAGAGATGTCTAAACTTGGAGTGTTAGTTAAGAGTCAAGTCTATGACCAAAACAAACCTTATTGTATTGCAGATTACAGAAGAGACTTTAATTATAAATGGTGTAATGTAGTTGATTATTTAGTATGGGGTGAAAGTGATTGTTTATTACCAAGAGAATTCTTTCATGTGTTAGAGGGTGTAAAAGAATATGCAAACTCTCAAGAAATCTACAGATATACATTAACATTTGCACTTAGAAAAATGTGGGACGAGAGTTGGAGAATATTAGAACATCCTGAATTTACCAATAAACCATATTACGATATGGACACCGAGGAAGATACTAAGTTGGCATTAAACTCACCATGGAGTATTAGATATACTATGAGTCAAGAAGAGATGGAAGAGGTAAATGACAAAACAGAAGAACTTGATGTTCAATTAATTACTTCACCTAAATTTGATGGTAGTTGTTTAGTAATGAGTTCAGATTTAGTGAGAGGTGGAGTTAATTTACCACCTGCAGTATCAATGGTAGGTGATGATACAAGTTTTATGGCAATGTGTCAGAAATTAATGGGTGATGACTATAGACAATTTGTTATTAAGAATGTACTAAAGGTTCATAATAGAAACCATCCAAGAAAAAGACTTTATGTTAAGGATGAAGATAAGTCCAAGTCCACACACTTCAAGAGAAGAGATAATAATTGGTATCAGACAATCACAAAGATGAGTAAAGGAAATTTAAATAAATTGTTTGGTGGACAAGTTAAATTTAAAACATATGGGGAGTTCAAAGATGAAATCAAAAAATAGAAGATGGTTACCAACATTAGGTGAGTTAATAGATAGATTAAGTATTCATCAATTGAAAGAGTTATTTATACCTGAAAACAAGGACAACTATGCTCAAGAAATGAATGATATGGTTCATGATATTAATTTAATATTAAGAGAACACAAAGGTGAGATTACAGGTGAAGTCATTAGGGCCATTATAGTGTTATCACAAATGAACGCTCATATATGGTATAATGAATCACAAGTTCGTAAAGGTGAAAAGGGTAGTGATAATCTGATGTTAACTCATGGATTAAATGGAATTAGAAATACTGCCGTAAATAAAATCATGGAAGTGGTTGGTGGTAGAAAAGACTACAAGGTAGATTGTATTGCATCTGAATTTAAAGATTGGGAAGTAAGTTGGGATGTTCCAAGAAACAAGAAGTAGGTCAACACAAAAATCAATCACATGGAGATTGATTGCATTTAGTAATTCATGGATGATACTGGCATTAGGGTTGACTGAATTACCATTTTGGAATGCAGTGATTATGAATGTAACAGGAATGATAATGTTTTATTTCCATGAAAGAGTATGGAATAGAGTAAGGAGTGGAAGAAATGTTAATTAAAATATTAAAAAAAATAAAAGATTGGGTAGACCCAAACTATTGGGCCGAGAAGATAGGTGAAGAGAGTGGTCTATATGATAAGGCAAGAAATTCAAAGTCTCGTAAATGGGTTGATAGTTTAGAGGGTTGGAAATGGTGGACATATCAAATAGTCGGTGGTATTATATTTGTAATTATTATAGAGTTCCTACTTAATTTAGTCGGTATGACTATGTTACCTTGGAGATAAAGTGACAGAAACAAATTTAATAGTTGCAATAGATGATTTACATCCACAGAAAGGTTGGGGTTGTGAAGGTGATATTCAAGTAGAGTATCTAAAAGAACTCAATAAAAAATATGGAGTTAAATTCAATTTATTTTGTCCAAGTTATTATCATAATGAATATCCATTAACAAAAGATTGGGTATCATATTGGAAACAATTTGATTGGGTGGAGTTGAGTAATCATGGACATTACCACGATGTCAAAAAATACACCAAAGAAGAAATAGGTGAACAAGAATTCTTAGAATTAAATAAAGATGAGGCAGTGGATAGAGTTAGAGATAGTTTAAATCTATGGGAACAATGTGGACACAAACCAAAAGGATTCAGAGCACCAGGTTGGGGAATATCACAAGAGGCTGCAGATGTAGTTAGTGAAAACTTTGAATGGGTTGCACAACATGAACAAATCAATCAAGGTATACGATTTGACACTAAGTTATTTTGGGGTGCAGATGGTATTCATCAAAGTGATGATGTAAAATTATATGGAAACACATTTATGTTCCAATCACATATACAAGGAGATTGGAATGATAATACATGGAATGAAGAAAATTTTAACTATTTTCAGAGAATCTTAGACTATTTATTATCACAATTCAAAATAGAGTTCAAAACAATTTCAGAGTTATGAAGATTACATTTTTTTCAGAGAGTCAAGTTAGAGGTAAAGTTCCAAGAGATTTTGAGAACGCTCGTACAGAGTTCGGATGGAGTATCGCGTTAGACGCAGAGTGGTGTCCAATAGGACAGGCACCAAGTGATAAATGTGATTTGGGTATTGTAATAATACCAAAGAACAATCCTAATATAAACATACGGACATTCAGAAGTTATTGTGATAAGGTTGCAGTAATGCAAGAAGGCCCTAATTGGTATTTCCAAGATTATACTATTGATAAACAATTTCAATATTATAATGCATTGATAGATGCAGATTGGGTTTATTGTCATAACGAAAGTGATGTGAATTACTATCTTGGATTAGGTTGTAAAGATGTTAGAGTGATGAGAAGTTTGATGATTACTGATGGTTTGATTCCACGAAATGAGTGGGGTGATGGTACAATGATTGGTGGTAACTTTTGTAGTTGGTATGGTGGATTTGATTCCTATATGATTGCAAGACAGATAGGTAATCCTATTAGTTGTCCATCAATGGGTAGAAAACAAGAACAAGAAGATTTAATAGAGGACATAAATTATTTACCTTATATGAGTTGGAGAGATTGGATAAATAGTTTATCACAATATAATATAGGTATTCATTTAATGAGAACACATGCAGCAGGAACCTTTAGTATGAATTGTGGGTTTCATGGAATTCCATGTATTGGATATAAGGGATTGGATACACAAGAGTTAATCCATCCATTAACTTCAGTAGAGGTTGGTGATTTGGATAAGGCAGTTGAATTGGGTAAGAAACTAAAGGATGAAAAGTTTTATAAATTATGTAGTGAGACTGCAATGAAAAGATTTAATGATTATTATACAGAGGAGGCGTGGTTAAAACATTGGAACAAAACAAACACATAGAATTTTATCCAATTAGAGACATACTAATTGGTGTTCCATCTGAAGATGTTGCAACACATGACGCAGTTAATCCACACTTATCATTAGGTTATGAACCACCAAAAATAGAAGGATTTCCATTATTTGGTCAGATACAAATTCAAACAATAGAATTTTGTAATTTGAAATGTGACTTTTGTCCTAATCACTATATGATATGGGACAGGTTAGAGGGAAAGAAAAAAGGTATTCCTTATAATATCATGTCTATTGAAAACTATACCAAAATAGTAAAGAACTTGGCAGACTTAAATTTTACTGGTAGAGTTTCACCTTATCTTATGAATGAACCATTAATGGATAAAGATAGAATGGTAGAGATAATTGGAATAACAAGAAAATATTTACCAAAAAATCCAATCAAAATTAATACAAATGGAACAGGATTAACTACAGAACTTCTTGGTGATATGATTGATGCAGGACTAACTTCAATACAAATAGATGATTATTTTGATGATAGATATGCCACTAAATTACTAAAACAATTAGAACCATTTCAAGGTGTTAATGGTAAATGTTTTATTACATTGTCATCAAATTACAATGTGACACAAATGAAAAAAGGTATGTCAAAGGATAGTCACTTCGGCCCATTTACATTTTGGAATCGTGGTGGTTTAACAAATGTGAATCCTGATATGCCAGTTCCACAAAAAGATTGTCATTTTCCAAGTTCACAAATGTATATAAAGTGGAATGGAGATGCATTGTTATGTTGTTGTGATTGGGAATATAAAGTGATACATGGTAATGTTATAAATGAAAGAATTGAAGATGTATGGATTAACGATTCATATACTCATTACAGAGAGACATTAAAAAAAGGACAGAGAGATAAACTTAGAATGTGTAGAAAATGTAACAAAGGTGCATTTCCAAGTGAAGAGAAACGATTAGAACATTTAAGAGAGTGGTTAAAAGAAAATGAAACCGATTAGTTTTATAATACCAAGTAGAAATAATTTAACTTATCTGAAGTGGTGTTACGAAAGTATTCGTAAGAACTCATCAGTAGAACATGAGATATGTTTCGCAGATGACGCCTCAACAGATGGAACATTAGAACATATATTAGTTTGGATGAAGAGAGACAAAAATATCAAACTTCATGTAAACAAAGGCCCCGAAAGAGAAGGACTTACAATACTATATGATAAGTTAGTGAATGAGTACGCAACCAATGATAGAGTTGTGTTCTTTCATTCCGATATGTATTTGTGTCCAAATGCAGATAAAGAAATAGATAGGTTATTAGAAAAAGGTAAGGTTGTATCACTTACAAGAATAGAACCACCACTACATCCTGATGGGCCAGAGAAAGTATTGAAAGACTTTGGAATAGAACCTGAAGAGTTTGATGAAGAAGGATTATTAGAGTTTCTTGAAGAAGACAAACAAGGTGAAGATAGAGTTACAGAGGGTGTGTTTGCACCTTGGGCAATATACAAGGAAGACTTCCAATCAATTGGTGGACACGATAAATTATTCAGACCACAATCAAAAGAAGATTCAGATATATTCAATAGACTACATTTAAATGGTGTTAAGTTTATACAGACTTGGCAAGGTTATGTTTACCATATGACTTGTAGAGGTTCAAGATTTAATCCATCTGCAGGTGGTGCACCAGGTAAAGATAGTCCTGAATGGATTGAGACAACAACTAAAAATATGAGAAACTTCATAAGAAAATGGGGTACTGCAGTCCAACATGATGAACATATGAAACCGATAGTCTCACCTAAATATGATATTGGTATTGTGATTGAGAATTATTGTGATTACAACATATTATCTAATTGTGAACCATGGTGTAGTAATATATTTGTACCAGATGGTGGTTACTTACAAGAATATATTAAGAATGAACAACCAAGAACAGACTACTCATTGAGAAGAAGAGTTCATCGTGATAGGGCATATCCTAAAAATGGTATAGTGGTTAGAATTGATGGTGAACGATTAAACAATGAAAACTTTCAGTTCATTACAAAGTTACCTGATATAATAAAAGATAGTGGTGATTTTGGTTCATTTGAATTAGGTATATTAAAAATTAGAATTACCAACCTACAAACTTCAGAGGAGACACTAATAAAAAATGATAATTAATTTATTTGGAGATAGTTTTATATATGGGACTTGTGCACAACACCACGAAGATGGTAGAAGAATGGACATTGACTATTGGTTAACTAAAAAAGGTTGGAGTGTTAGTAATTATGGATATAATGGTTCAAATAATACTGAAGTATTATCTTCTATCAAAGAAAATCCATTTGGTGAAGAGTGTTTTTGTGTTGTGGGTGTAACATCATTCTTAAGAGAAAATTTACCATGGTTAGGTTTCGCATCTTCTTGGGGTAGAAATATTCTTAAAGAGGATAGATTTGACCATCCAAATCTTGAGAATCCACAGACTAATGAATTATGGGAAGATTATTTAATTTATTGTTATGATGATGAATATTTTAATACAATATATAAAATTTGGTTATTAAAGGTAAAACACTTACTTGATAATACACCTAATGTAAAAGGGTATTTATTTGTAAATACGGTAGAAAAGTATAAAAAACCTATGTTTGTGGAAAAAGAAAACTATTTATATACAGATAGTTCTATCACAGATATGTTGGTAGATAAAGAAGATGAGAAATTATTTGAAGGTGGACTAACTGAAGAAACATTCTTAGAAGGTAGAGCACATCCATCAACATTAGGATACAAATTAGTAGCAGAAGATATTCATGACATATTTCATAATACATAAAGAAGAATCAAAAGAAAACTTGATGTTCAGTAGTAATATATTGGGTGAAGAAAGTTTAGGTTCATTTTATCCTGACCAAGGTTGGGTTGCACTAAATAATATGATTCATCAGAGTCCTGAATCAATTAGTAACTACACGATTTTAGATGAAAAAGGAAAAACATTTACACTAACAGAATTGTTAGATAAAGTTGAGAAGTTAAAAATAAGAACCATGTGTGGAAGGTAAGAAAAGGCTTGACACATATAGTAAAGTTTTAGTATATTAAGGAGTTATAAATGTCAAATTATAGTTGGGAAGATTGGGAAGAACTTGAAGAGGAGACTTTCCGTGAAAGAATACAACCAAAAATAAAACCAAAAAGGAAGAAAAAAAGTTATGATGATATTACTAAAAAACAAACTAATCAAATCAATAAAAAACATCCTAATAGGAAGTAGTTTTTTATTTTTCATAGGGTGTGAATCTACATGGGAACAACTCTATGAAACATTTGGTAGTGATTACTCTTCATCAGAGTATCCTACATTTGAATTAGAATTAAGAATTGATTTACCACAAGATGAGAATGGATATTACCATCTTGAATTGGATGATGAAAACTGGCAAACTATCCAAAGGTTAGAGGGTAGAGTCATCAGTAGTAAAACAGACTACGAGTCTTGGGAACGAAATGATATGGAGTCATTGAAAATACATTGGCGTTCTAATTTATATTGGGTGTTAGGTGATACACTTGGATATATTATAAAATATGATTATACTGATGATGTTGAATATGTATCTTATGATACTACTTATGTCACAGGTTTTGATGGACAAGAAGTTCCAACAATAAATCCTTCATCTTATCCAACTATCAAAGACGATGGTACAGGTGAAATCAATACAATGTTTGCACCAGTCCAAACGATGGTTGGTGATACTGCATTTGTTAATGTATCATTTACAGACTGGCATAACGATTACAAGGACAAAACCTTTGGTATAATATTAGAATAGGAGAGTAGAGTTGCAGTATGTTTTAGTAAATAAATTAGATGAAATAGTTGATAAAGTAGATATGAGTGATGTGGGTCTTAATGGAGCAAAGACTTATTTTGTTGGTAGAAAACAAATAGAAGTACAAGAATTTGATAAACTATGGAAAGTGATGAGTAGACAAGAATATGATACTCAGTTTGAGACAACAAATAGAAAACCATCATCAGTTGGTTATCAATGGTGGAAAGAAGATAAGGCCGAAACAGACGAGGCCATGAGTGGTAAGGATGGATTAGGATGATTGAAACAATAATAACAATAGTTTTTTGTATTGTATTTTACAGATTAAATGTAGAATTAGATAAAGATATTTTTGAACAATACAGAGATGTTGAAAGGGATATAAGATAATGGAAGCAGTATGGATTGCATTTAGTTGTGGAATATTTTTAGGTATAGTATTAGGTATATTAATATTAGGATTAGTTAGTATCAATAGAGATAACAAACTTCGTGATGATATAATGGACTTAAATGGTGAAATAGATGACTTAAGAACTCAAAGAGAGTTGTTAAAGAAAGAAATATTTAGATTAACCAAAAGAGGTAAACCACAACCAAGAAAAAGAAGACCTTATAAGAAAAATTATAAAAAATAATGATTCAGGCATCAGTATTTTCAATACCTAAAAGTAAAATAATGATATATACTGGTGCCAAACTTGGTTCAAGTCAAATAAGAAATATTTATTTAAGAAATGTCAATTATGAACACTTTGTGAGTGATGAAACTGATTATGAAAAATATGAAGATTATATTAAAGTATTTTTATATAGGAATCCAATGGACAGATTCTTATCTGGTCAAGTCCAAGATTTGAGAGGATATTTTGAGGGTGTTGAATTTCATGAAGATATTTTTAAAAATAGACCAGATTTAGTTGATGATTTATACAGAATCTATACAGAGGAAAAAGATGAAGTTATTTATAACCACCATTCAATTATAGATTTACATGAAAGAATACATGTACTTAATAGATTTAAAGATTTAAATAAAGTTCATTTTATTAATCTAAAACAAGATTGGAGTAATTATTTAGAATGGTTTTTGTCTAAACAAATTGATAATTTTGATTGGGATAGAGAAAAACCCATAAATCACAAGTATGAAGTAAATACATTAAAAACTCTCTTAATACATGATGAACGATTTAAAAAAATAGATTTTATGGACAACATACTTACTGAAAAATACATTGAAGATATGAAGAAATCTATGGAAGTTTTTTCATATATTGAAACTCATAATAAAAATAGATTCATAACAAAGAGAGTTACAAAAATCAGTAGAAAAAGTATTTTTTTTAAGGAGTTATTTTCCATATAAGTTTTTTAGAAGTTTGATATTTATAGTAGAATACAAACTATGGAGAATTACCTTGAACCAAAAAGACAGAACAGAATTTGACCTAATCCACAATAAGATTGACCACATTACACAATCTATTGATGAGTTGAAACAAGAGATGGAGACTGCACATTTAAAGACAGATGAAAATCTCAGTTTTATTAAAGAGAATCTATTCAATCCACACGAGGGATTATGGGCAGAAACAAAACTCAATACACAATTCAGAAAAGATTCACAGAAATGGAGAGGTGTGATTGGGACAGGTTTTGTAGGGTTATTGTTCAAACATATTTGGGACATGTTCAAAGTATCGTAGGTTATACATCAAAGTAACGACTCGCTTAATTTTTTTACAAAGTTTAGAAAATTTCTTGTATTTTTTCTATGAAGTTATATATGTATATATGAGTGGGTATGATTCCAACAAAGTTTAAACGATTAGAAGAAAGGTGATTCACCTGTCGGTGAACACCATTTCATAAATCAAATAAAGGATACAAATAATGAAATTGGTCAAGTTATTATTAATGTTTTTGTTCGTGGGAGTACTGCGTTCCCAAACACATCAAACCGAGATAATTCCATATAGATTAGTTCCATCTCAAGCCGAGGGTTATGGTTGTTGGTTAGAGATTGAATTCATTGGATTACCGCAATCCATGATTGATAATGAGGAGTTGATGGATACTTTGCAACGATTAGTGGTGAGTAAGGAGACAGGCGAGATAGGATTCCACGAGAGGGATTTCACTCGTGGTGGTAAACAATATGTTCTCGTGAAAATCCAAGTGCCTTCACCTTATAGTGTGATGCCGAAATCCGTTGAGATGAATGTAAAGGAATGGGATGAGTAGAATGAATAATATCATGAATAATATTTTTGATATAATCATCTCATTGGTGCGAATCGGTGTAGAGTATATGAAAGAATTTATATTGAGCGTTGTAAAAACAATCAATAGTGATAAGATGATTGAAAGAAAGAAAGAGAATATGTGGAATGGTGGAGAGACAAATAAACACCAACACGCGAATGGTTATGAAGTGAAAGATATCACCGATACACCATACGATGAAATTAATGTAATATATGATGGAGTATATGATGATTGAATGGATGGATACAATAATAACAATAGTGTTTGTGATTGCGTTCTATAAATTGAATGTAAATCTTGATAGAGATATCTTTGAACAATATAGAGAAGTAGAGAGAGAATTAAGATGACTATTATGGGTAATTACTGCGTTAATAGAATGGGAAGTAGAACACTCACCATGAGAACTATTATTCGTGAGAGAAAACTGCGTAAACTTCGTACCACACGATAATATGTGGGATTGGATACAACAAAACGCGTGGATTGTTATATGGATATTGTTAACACCTTTGATGTTGTTCATAGGAATGGTGCATTATATATTACTTCAGTTCGAGAATTGGAAGTTAATGGATTGGGATAAAGACCGTTGGGATGATGATAATATGGAGGATTTATTCAAATGATTTACGAGGTAAATAATGAGTGATGCCAATATAATATACTTATGTATAATGTTTATGGTGAATGGATTTATATTAGGTGTAGTGTTGAGAGGGAACTTTTTAGAATGATATACTTCTTAATAGGAATTACTTTATTTTGTTGGATAATGGCAACCTACTATATAATAAAGGATGATTAACCATGAGTGGATTCGAGAAAGCAACCATTAGGGTACTCTCTATCATTATAATAGGGTTATTCCTTATACTCTATCTTCGATTATTGTAAACACCACTTCGTGGGTTGCATATTCTGAGGAAATAACTATACCGATTTTTAAACACCACACTTAGACACTTTAAACCACTTTTCCCCCCTTTTTATATTTATTAACACAGATAAAGTGTGTTATTAAATCTATTCCGATATAGTGTTATATACTGCGTGTACCTTGGTCTATGACACTTTGTCATACATGGGTTTTTGATACCCTTTTTTGTAGCAAAAAATAATATTGCGGAGAAAGTATGACAAAATTACAGATAAAACCGAATAAACGAGGTAGACCTGCCAAGACTTATACCTATAATCAGATAAATCACGCTATTCAGAGTACTGAATCCATGAAAATGGCCAGTGAATATCTGAATATGAGTTATAATAATTTCAAAAAATGGGCAAAAATCCATAAATTATGGAACCCATTACCCACAAGTGCTGGTATAAGACGGCGTAATTCTGTTAAAATCAGCCCGCATAACCTTGAAAAAATCCTAAATGGGGAGAATCCTAGCCCTTATAGAGAGACAATTTTACTAAAAAAATGTTTCCAAGAGGGATATTTGAAACAAGAATGTAGTTGTTGCGGTACTGATTTCTCATATATAGAGAATAATCTATGGCCTTTAGTATTGGACTTCCTCGATAAAAATCATAAAAACACCAAACTTGAGAACTTACGAACACTATGCTTGAACTGTGTATATACATTACAGACAGGAATTAAGGGTTGGTATAGACATCGCAACATTCCATTGAATGATGTAGTGGATAATAGGTTACCGCGTGATATACATATAGAACCACGAGAATCAGCTATATCCGTTACAACGGAGGATAACGCAGTACCTATAGAGGATAACGAACAAAGCGTTGACTTCATCCCATTTGAAGAGTTCCAAAAAACTTTAGAAAATTAAAGAAAACACTTGACTCATATAGGGAAAAAGCCTTATATTTAGGGTGTGCCCTTTTTTACATCGCGTGCAAGTTAGGATTGCGTGCCCGATATATTATCTTGAGTTAACCCGATTCGCTTAATGTATTACTTCAAGCGTGCTCCTGTTTTCACTTAAAGTAATACTTGAGGTTAAAGTAATACTCGAAGTGCGTACTCTTAATAATGATTTAATACAGTACAACACAACCAGCTTAGCTTGCAATAAAATATAATGCTAGCCTCACTATACAAGGGTATAATATGCAAGTCAAGCACAATGTGACAAAATAACAGACACACAAAACAATAGGGGGGCTCCCAGGCAATTAATCGTTAATGGGCTGGGCTGTATGACAATTTGTCAGACTTGCCATACTCGTGCTTATATCGGCGTGGCTTTTTTTCCCTAAGCGAATTAATAACACATTCTATCTCTATCGAGATATATGGGTGCGTACTATTATTTATCGCTAGCTTGATATTTAGTATTAATAAGGTTTGATTCATAGAAGGAGTTATTATGCAGGAATTCAATACAATCGGTTTAGATATACATTTCTTAATAGTGGTGTTGATTATTATTATTGCTATGTTAGTATATGACTATTCACAGTCATGAATGTAGTACTCTCTATTATATTGTTCTTTATACTACCATGTATATTATTATCAAGAGGTACTATCGCAGAAGATAACTTTGAACCTCAATTAGATAAGATTGCTCATTTAGGTGTATCGTTTGGTTTATACTATACATTCTATACATTATATAGTGATTCGTTATTAATCACTTTATCTGATAGTATACCGATTCCATTACACTCTATGATTAGTGCCACCGCGATTGGATTCTCTTATGAAGTATATCAGAGTACCACATTCTCGAAGAGTGATGGATTTAGTAAACACGATATGGTNTATAATTTAATAGGTATTGGGTTCGCTCGTTTCACTCACGAAGTTTTTTTGTATTTTAANGAGATTNTNTAATACTTATTACTATATGAAAAGTTATATTACTTATCCCACAGAAGAGAAAAGAATATTAGGTTTAAATGGATTGAANCACGATGCCACTGCAACATTAATACATGGTAGTGAGATTAGGTTTGCAGGTCATACAGAACGATATTCAGAAATCAAGTTCGATGAGAACATCAATAAAGAATTANTAANNGATGTACAAAGATATGGTGATAAACAATTTGGTGATTGGGATACAGTNGNTTGGTTTGAACAACCATTACTTAAGAAATCAAGACAATTATACGCAGGTCAATATTCAGAAGTTTTCACGAGGAAGAATCTTCCATCACATTACTTAAANNAATTCGGTATAGATAAAATNGATTACTACATACCACACCATTTATCTCACGCAAGTGCTGCATACTTCACATCACCTTATAAAGAAGCCGTTGGTGTTATGATAGATGCAATTGGTGAATACGATACCACTACTATCTGGCATATAAAAACTCGTCGTGATGGTAGTACGAAGTTTGAGAAATTATGGAGTAGAGGTTATCCCAACTCGTTGGGCCTTTGGTATAGTGCATTAACACAAAGGTTAGGATTAAAACCACAAGAGGATGAGTACATACTTATGGGTATGGCAGGATGGGGAAGTGTTAANGAAAAGATTAAACAAGAGTTGCGGTTACTCTTATCTCAGAACTTACATAGAGGATGTNANGATTGGGATAGTAAGTATTATCCAGATGATGGNANNGATGAATGGAAGTTNNNTATAGCAGCAAATGTACAAGCAGTATGTGAGGAAGAGATATTAAAAGTATTTAAGAANGCAAAAGAGTTAGTACCTAATTGTGATGATTATGTATATGGGGGTGGAGTTGCATTAAATTGTGTAGCNAANTCATTANTNGCGAGAGAGTATCCCAATGTATGGATTATTCCAAATCCCGGTGATGGTGGTTCATCGTTGGGAAGTGCGGCCTTTGTGCTGGGAAGGCATCTCGATTGGAACAATTGTTTTCTTGGTTATGATATCAAGGGTGATTATCCAATTNAGCAAACTTTAAAAGAATTACTTAANGGTAANATCGTTGGAGTAGCGAGCGGGCGAGCTGAGTTTGGTCCAAGAGCACTTGGTAATCGTTCTTTGTTAGCAGACCCACGAGGTCATTATGTAAAAGATTTAGTAAACGCAATTAAGAAACGACAGGAGTTCAGACCATTTGCTCCTGCTGTACTTGAGGAACATGCACATGAGATATTTGATATGCCAGTAAGGAAATCACAATACATGCAATTTGTTGCTCCTTGTAAATATCCTGATTTATATCCAGCGATATGTCATGTTGATAATACATCAAGAGTACAAACAGTCAGTAAAGAAGATAATCCAAATTTCTATAGATTGATAAATGAGTTCTATAAGAAGACAGGATGTCCTATGTTACTGAATACNAGTTTAAACATTAAAGGAATGCCGATAGTGAACACACGAGAAGATGGTGTTGCATTTGAAAAGAAATACGGCGTTAAAGTATATGGGTAAAGAAGAACNNAAGAAAAGATATATAATAGAGATTAAATACTCTGATGATAAAGTTGAAGAGTTAGATATCANTACTNATGATATNGANTGGAGTATGGAACAATACAAAAGAAATCGACCACCATTAGATTGGAAGATAAAATTTGAATATTCCGATNTNTAATCACTATTTATATATGAGTGCTATGATGATTCATATGAATCATTATGGAAGTAACAAACGATTTAAAAGCAATAATACAATTGTTCTTNGGTNTAGGAGTAGTTCTATATTGGATATGGTTNATTAATTATTGTANAAGAAAATAGTAATATGAAAAAATGTTATACTTATGATGATGTAAATATCGTCCCTAAATATTCTGANNTAGAGTCACGCAGAGNANTAGACNTACGAACTAAATTCACNAAGAACACATATTTAGATATACCGATTGTATCTGCACCNATGGATACTNTTACCGAGAGTGATATGGCTATTGGNATGATGTCAATGGGNGGTGTTGGTGTTATACATCGGTTCATGGNTATTGAGANACAATCTCANGAAGTAGAAAGAGTATTTCAGTTTTGGGAATCTATAGAACCAGCATATGAATCTGAAGATGANTGGTTATCAGTACCTATATGTGCAGCAGTTGGTGTNACAGGTGATTATTTAGAANGAGGAAAANNNTTGGCAGANGCTGGATGTTCTGTACTACTTATAGATGTGGCACATGGGTTCCATAAAAATGTAGGAGANGCAATTGAGCAAATCAAAAAGAACATACAAGGAGTTGAAGTTATTGCNGGAAACATTGCGACANGAGANGGCTGCAGAATACCTTTGTGAAAAAGGTGCCGATGGAATCAGAGCAGGTATTGGGAATGGTTCATTATGTGAAACAAGGATTCGTACTGGTGTNGGANTGCCTCAAGTTTCTTGTCTTCACGATGTGGTTNNTNTTGGGGATAGGTATGGGATTCCTATCATTGCTGATGGTGGTGTTCGNAATATNGGTGATGTATGTAAAGGACTTGGTTGTGGAGCTGATTCGGTTATGTTGGGCAACCTTATCTCTGGTACCAAAGAAACTCCTGGGCAAATAGAAAAAGTAGGTNAATGGCCTAACGAACAATTATATAAAAAGTATAGAGGAAGTGCATCATTAGATTCTAAATCAGAAAGAGGAGAANATAAGAATGTTGAAGGCAATCATAAAGTTATACCATACAAAGGAAAACTCAAGCGAATCATACATGACATTACAGAGGGAATTCAAAGTTCTTTCAGTTATGTTGGTGCTAACNATATTGATGAGTTTCATAGTAAAGTAGAATTAGTAGAAGTAACATATGCAGGAATGGTGGAAGCCAAACCACATTTATTAAATTAAAAAAAAATAAAAAAACACTTGACATTAATAGTTATATGTATTATATTGTAGGTAAAAATTGAGTAAAGGTTCGAGGGCCGGGGCTGTAGCTCAGTTGGGAGAGCACCACACTTGCACTGTGGGGGTCGCAGGTTCGANNCCTGTCAGCTCCAC
>NZWA01000033.1 GCA_002697505.1 Flavobacteriales bacterium
ATGAGCCTGCCTTTCTCCAACTATCAAAAAATGGCAATTCTATTGAAATATCATCTCTTTTTTCTAGTACTATTTTTTGATAAACCTGTGATGAAACAAACAAACCAATAGTTTTATCCTTATTTTGAGTAGCAACTACTTTTGAAGATTCATTTTTGGTAAATAAATCACTAGCAGTAAGAGTAAAACTCAAAGTTAGTGAAATTAAAATAATTATATAAAATCTCATACTTTAATCATCTAATTAAACTAATAGTGCCTTCATACTTATAAACCTCATTATATATATTTTTAACTTCTATATAATAAGTATAAATACCACTAATAGCATCTTTTTTATTGTTTACTGTTCCATCCCAACCTTCTTCAGGATTATCAGATTCATATACTATACCTCCCCACTTAGAAAAAATAATTATTTTAAAATCTATCCAGCTACCAGGATACAAAATAACCTGATATTTTTCATTAATGTTTTGTTTATCTCCATTTCCTGGAGTAAAAGCAGAAGGAATAAATATTTCATAATGATCAACAACAATCTCTTTTGATATAGTATCAAAACAATTAAATTCTGTTTGTATTTCAAGAAGCACTTTATAAGTACCTTTATCAAAATAGGAATAACTTACAATTGAATCATATGCGTCAAAAGTTGCGATATTATATGTGGTGTCGTAATTAAAATCCCAATTCCATGAAATAATATTTTGTTCAAAAGTTTGAGACAAATCAACAAAAACAAAAGGATTAGTTAACTGATCATCATATTTCCTTCTGAATGGATTAGCTGTAAAATTAGCTATCGGACTTTCTAAATTATCTATACTCATAGAATTATCAACGCTACACATGTTTGCGTCAAATACTTTAACATTATAAGTTCCTGCAGATAGTGTGTCAATATTAAAATTCAAGCCAAGTGTATCATTATTAAAATTTTTCCAAACAAAATTATACGGAGATACTCCCCCTATCATTTGAGCAACACCAAAACCTTTTCCTAATTCACATGTATCTGGTCCAAAAATAAATGAATCAAATTCCAAAACATCAGGTTCTGATAAAGTTATACTGTCAGTAAACATACATCCATTTTGATCATATAAAAACAATTGATAATTATCAGAAAATAGGTTAAACACGGTATCACTACTAATACCATTTAATGGTAAATTATTTTTAGTCCAGCTGTAAGAATATCCACCAACACCCCCACTTGCAATAGCCGCAATATAGCCATCATTTGATCCATTACAGCTAACTCCAAAATTTGAATAGTTAGATTTAACTAAATCCGCAGTAACATATGTTGCTGGTTCTATTATAGTGGTTAAAAATGACTTGCTACATCCAGCATTATCTGTTACTGTTACAGTATAATTTCCAGCTGGTAAATCATATATATTTTTTGAGGTTTCACCATTATTCCATAAGAACGTAAAGGGAAGATTAGGTCCCTCAATTTGAAATTCTAAATATCCATCACTACCATCCTTACAGGATACATGTTTAACTGGGTCAAAAGAAGGTTTCAAAAAACTATTGGCAGGTTCAGTTACATTAAAAGGTGCTACTATTTGACAACCATTTGAATCAATCACATTACATATATACTCACCAGGAGGAAGATTGTAAATATCCTTGTTATTAGAAGTAAAAGAAGGACCTGTCCAATTATATGAATATGGTGGTGTTCCAGTTCCAAATTGAACTGTCAAGCTAATCTCACCATTATCATCATCGTAGCATGTAACATTTACAATATTAGCGCTGACAACTAAAGAATCTGGACCTGTAATATTTACAAAATTTGTATACTCACACGAATTACTGTCAATTATCTTATAGTTATATGTACCAATTGACAAACTATCTGGATCATAACCAAACCAATCAATATAATATGGAGTAATACCTCCAGAAATATTTAATGTAACATTGCCATCAAAAGAATTAAAACAAGTAGTTGGTGTAACTTGACTAATAACACTAACTTCATCTACAGGCTCAGAAACAGAGATAAACCTATTAATAGTACAGCCAGTAGCATCTGTTATACTAACATTATATGTTGCTGCTGGAATGTATATTAAATCTTCTAAGATAGATCCATTTGACCATAAAAACGTATATGGTGCAACTCCACCACTAATACCAGCAATATCAATTTCTCCAGAAAAATCTCCCTTACATTTTACATTTTTTACTTTTACAGAAGTAGTATCAAATGGTTGTGTTTCTATCAAAAAGCTTTCATTCCAAAGACAATTATTATTATCTGTTACTGTAACGGAGTAAGGACCTGCAGATAAATTATTATTAAATGAAAAGTTACCAAACGCATTACTCCATACATAAGAATACGGATAAGTACCACCTGAAACAACTAAGTTTATTGCTCCATCACTGCCTCCCTCACATGCAACCTTTGATAAAGAAGATAAAACATTTAAAGGAGATGGTTCAAAAATATCAAAAGAATAAGTTACTGGACAATTACTATCATCATTGACTAAGACTTGATAATTTCCTGGAAGTAATCCAGAAATATCTTCCTGAGAAGATGTAAATCCATTTGGACCTATCCAACTGTAGATAGGGTTAATTAAATTGTATGGTGTTAAATTAATTGCTCCGTTTGCAGAATCTTTGCACAAAATATTAATACTGTTTGTATCAATATTATATGTTGATATTGGATTCATCACTTCAGATAAAACAAACTCACAACCATTATTTGGATCTGTNACAATTACATTGTAAACACCGGCTGTAAGACCACTAATATTTGNTGAAGTGGAATAAAAATTNTTAGGCCCAGACCATAAAATATCNGGTACNCCTGATATTCCAGAAATATTTAAATCAATTGAGCCATTAGTATTTCCATAACAGTCAATCAACACAACATTNGANGAAACTGTTATTTGAGGTGGNTCANCAATATATACGTTTCTAAAGTTAATGTTAGGAGAATTTAAACCACAACCATTTTGATCAATNACATCATAAGTATAATTTCCAAATTGTAAATTTTGAATATCTTCAAGAACNGATGTAAATCCATTNGGNCCTGTCCAAGATACNNAGTAAGGTGATGATCCNCCAACNATATCTAGGTCAATTAAGCCATTATCATAACCATAACAACTNATNTCTTGNGAATANACACTTGCANTTAANGGTTGTGGAGAAGATATATATTGTGATANTGGNAATGCNGAACAATTATTTGCATCTGTAATTANNGANGTATANGTACCNGANNTAACNAGATTNNTGATATCAGTATTTGNAGAAAANTAGCTTGGTCCTGACCANCTAACATTATAAAANGGTGGTGTTATATTTTGAGTNCCACCAGAAATNGTTATGTCNATTGCTCCATCAGCAGTTCCAAANCAAGAAATATTATTAAATGANAAAATATTAGCTTGAATTTGGGNTGGAGCTNTTAAAATTATATTTTCCGATGATGTACAACCATTAGCNTCTCTGTAAGAAANANTATATGTTCCTTCTGTTAANANACTAAANACNNTNTTATAAGTNTAACTTGANCCATTAATNGAATATTCATATGGGCTAACCCCACCAGAAACATCNGCAGTGATTTGACCATCAAATGCACCAAAGCAAGAAATATGTTCTCCATTNTAATCAGAAGAAATAAAACCTTGATCAATCAAAGAGGTTGGTTCATCAACAATCAAACCATTAATTGTTGAACCACAACCGCTAGCATCCGTTATAGTAACAGAATAATTTCCTGAGGATAAATTAGTTATATCTTCAGATGTTGCTCCGTTTGACCATAAGAACGAAAATGGAGGCAATCCACCACTAACTATTAAATCAATACTTCCGTCAGCAAATCCGTTACAACTAATATCTGTTATATTCTCTAATGTAGTATAAGAATTTAATCCAACAATAAAAGTTGCAGCAGAAGTACAACCATCTTGATCTGTAACAATTAAATCATACTGACCAGGCTCTAATCCGCTAATATCTTCGGTGCTGGCTGTAAATCCATTTGGGCCAGTCCAACTATATATTGGAACACCTGACACACCACTAACAGTAACATCAATAGAGCCATCTTGATAACCTGGACAAGTTACATCTTGTGTAATATCCATAAATGTAAATCCAGAGGATGATGTTAAATCAATTTGATATGTGTAAGATGATGTATTTTGAATACAAGCATCATCAATTAAATCAACAGTAAAGAAAAAGGGCGAATTTAACAAATCTGCGTATTGTGGCACCCATGAAAATGTTCCAATAGGGTTATTTGTACCATTATTTGCAATAGTGAAGGTTGCATTATTAGGTAAATTACTAGCAGACATGGTTATATTTGTGGAACCACCAGGAGGAGATGTTAAACCATTAATATCAAATGTCATGACTGATGATCCGTTAGCACAAAAATAAAAGGAATTAACTAAAGGTCCAGCCAAAATCAATGTGTCTATTCCTGTTAAATTAGGTGGATTACTGTTGCAACCTAAAATAACAGATTGTATGTCTCTAGCTATACTACCAATTAAATTACCGTTTCTGTATTCATCCACCCTAACAGCCCAGATAGTTGTGAGTTGGGTAGTTGGAAAAAAAGATATATTCCCAGTGTTAGCATCAAAATTCATTGTACCATTAAATGGTAACTGTGCAGTATAACCTCCATTATATGGAACATTATTAACATTATTATCATAACCAAACCAATTAAAGTTGTTTAAAGGATTAACTAAATTATATACTAAAGAATCTCCGTCAATATCAGTGGCAGCTGTTGAATAGTTTGTATTAGAATTTACACAAAGGTAGCCAGGGGGATAATTATTCCATGTTGGAGAATTATTACATCCCACTGCACTTGTATTGTTAATTATAGCCTGAACACAAATAGAATAATCATCTGAAAAATTTACTGTTGTTATTTGAGGATTTCTTGCATACATTGCGGCAGTAATGGTCCAATCATTTCTAGCATACGGTAAATTAATAATTCCTTCATAAGTGTAAACTTGTGTTTGATTTGTACTCCCACCACTGCAAGATCCTGTATATGGACATGAAGGGGATGAAGAAATTGTTGGATAAACAGGAACAGGAAAAGGAGTAATAGATACTAGTGAAAAATTTTGATTATAACCGACACCATTTGAAATATTTAAATAACCTCCATCACTACCAAAGGTATTGGGAGCATTAACACCACTACACTCTCTGTAAAATCTCAAAGTTACTTTATATTGATTTGTAGATATGCATTCATATGTTAAATCAATACCAGCAGCGTGTGTGGCATATAAATGTTCAATGCTGAAAACAAATATAAATATCAATAATAAACTCCTCACATTGCAAAAATACGATAATCTGATTAAATAAAAAAAAATATTATGTTTGTCGATAATCAATTACAAAAATTAAAATGAATAAATTAATAATTATCTTAAGTGGACTAATATTTACATCAATAATATTTTATCCAAATCTTACTAATTCCAACGGAAATGGATCGCCAGGTGGAAAGACTGGTTCAATAGGTGATAATGGAGTTTCATGCACCGCATGTCATTATGCAGGAAATGGAAACGGAGCAAATATTACTACAAATATTCCGGCAAGTGGATACATACCGGGACAAACATACACTGTTACTGCTTCAATACAGCAAAATAATATTTCCAAATTTGGTTTTGAACTTACTGCTGAGGATGAAAATGGACAGAAAAAAGGAATGTTTACTATAACTAATACCGTTGAAACAAAATTAACCAATAATGGATCAGCAGTTACTCACAAAGGAACTGGTACATCTGGACAATCAATTAAAACTTGGACTTTCGACTGGACTGCACCTGGGTTTGCAACATCAACAGGATATGTAAAATTTTGGGGTTCATTTTTAGCTGCTAATGGAGACTTTACAAATAGTGGTGATATATATCATTTCGATACTACTTCTTATGTTGAAGAACAAACTAACAGCATATTTGAAGTTAATAATGAAATTAGTATAAATGGAAATAAAATTTATTTTAATAAAAATATATCTAAAATTTTAATTTATGATATTTCAGGAAAACTAATTAAACACAAAAATAATTTTAATAATAATTTTATTGATTTAAGTGAGTTTAATTCTGCTTTTTATATTGTAAAAGCCTTGGATATTAATGAAAATTATACAACAAAAAAAATATTTTTACAATAATAAAAAAAGCTTTAAATAAAAATATATAAAAAACTGATTATTAATAATTTAAAAGTATGATATGACATTTTGTCATTATACTTTTTTTAGTAATTTGATATGTAAATTAATATGAGAATAGACATTGTAACAATCTTTCCAAAATTTTTTAATTCAATAAAAAATCACTCAATTATAAAGCGCTCCATAGTCAAAAAAAAAGTTGAAATATTTACGCATGACATAAGAAATTTTTCAAAAAACAAACAAAAAAGCGTAGATGATTATCAATTTGGAGGAGATCCTGGAATGGTCTTACAAGTTCAGCCAATTGATGATTGCATCAGTCAACTGAAATCAGAGAGAGATTACTGCGAAATCATTTATTTATCCCCATGTGGAGAAACTTTAAATCAAGTAGAATGCAACAGACTATCTGTTTTAAAAAATATTATCTTACTTTGCGGTAACTACAAAGGAATAGATCAAAGAGCAATTGATCTACATGCAACCAAAGAAATTTCAATTGGAGACTATGTGCTAACCGGAGGAGAATTTGCCGCCTCAATTGTTTTAGATTCTGTAGTCCGACTTATACCAGGAGTAATTTCTAATGAGTCATCAGCCTTATTTGATTCATTTCAAGACAACTTACTTGCTCACCCGATATATTCAAGACCAGCTTTATACAAAAACTTACAAGTTCCAGATGTATTACTTTCAGGAGATACTAAAAAAATTGACGAATGGAAAGAAAAGCAGATCATTAAAGTTACTAAAAACAAAAGACCTGATCTTCTAGATTAAAATATATGTCGTTTTAAAGCTACAAAACAAAATATTTATTGTAATATTGCAAACCTTTAAATAAAAATAAAATGGATATTGTAAATGAGATTTCTAGCGAGTTAACACCAAAAAAAGATCTTCCTAAATTTAAATCAGGAGATAATATTACTGTTTTTTACACTATTAAAGAAGGAAACAAACAAAGAACACAGTTTTTTAAAGGAGATGTTATTCAAAGAAAAGGTAGCGGGTCCACTGAAACCTTTACTATTAGAAAAATTTCACATTCAATTGGTGTGGAAAGGATATTTCCAATTAACTCCCCTACAATTGAAAAAATTGAAATAAATAAAAAAGGAAGAGTTAGAAGAGCGAGAATATTTTATTTAAGAAAACTACAAGGTAAAAAAGCTAGAATAAAAGAAGTTAGATAAATTAGTAATTAAACATAAATTACAAAATATTATAACTTCAAAGAATCAACAAAATCTCTATCTATTTATCAATCAATACTTTTAAAAAAGTTAATCAAGATCTGATAGACTATTAACAGTCATGAGCAATTTACATACTTTAATAAAATTATTTACTTATAATTTTAAACTCAGTTCTTCTATTTTTTGATCTACCCTCTTCACTATCATTATTATCTACAGGAAACTCTTCACCAAACCCATTGTATGAAATTCTATTTTTTTGAATGCCATTAGAAATTATATATTCATAAACCGATTTCGCTCTATTTTCTGATAGAATTTGATTATCAGCTGAAGAACCAACATTATCTGTATATCCATTAATTTCAATTACAATTGACTTATTAACCCTAAGGTAATTAATAAACTCATTTATAACCTGTCCTGAAACTTGATTTATTTCATAAGAATTAGTAGCAAAATAAATATTATCAATTTTAAATGAACTTCCTGCACTTAACTGTTCCAAATCAATATTTAAAGTGCTTGGCGAAATATAAGTTGAATCTTTAGCATCAATATATTTAGAGTAAAAGGCATAACCTTCCTCTTTTATTGACAATAGCACATCATCATTATCTTCTAATGTAATTGCTCCAACATAAGAACCTTTATTTACTTTAATAGTTGTGATTTTTTGAGTAGTAAGATTCTTTACTTCAATTTCAATATCTTTTGCAAATGTTCCATCTTCATCATAAAGATCTCCCTTTAAAAATAAAACTCTTTCTGGCTTAGCGGCTTCATGTAGCGGAAAACCATATATATCCCATCCACCTTCACCAATTAATTTATTAGAAGCAAAATAAGCAGTTTTACCATCTGTACTAACAAACAAAGACACTTCATCAGTTGATGTATTTATTGGGTATCCAATATTAATTGGTTTTTGCCATTTTCCTAACGAATCTTTTCGTGAATAAAATATATCAAATCCACCTAATGTTGGGAAATTTGTTGATGAAAAAAACAATGTTTTTCCATCTGTATGAAGAAATGGTGATTTTTCTTCTTCAGCACTATTAATATCAGTTCCTAAATTTTTCGGTGCACTCCACTGATTATTTTCAAAATTTATTTCATATAAATCTGTTTTTCCATAGCCCCCCTTCCTATTACTTGAAAAAATAATTGTATTTCCATCTGATGAGACTGTTGGTTGTGAATCCCAAGCATTCTTTTTAGAAATACTTTTTGGAAATTCTCTGGATTCAGACCATCTGTATGTACCATCAGCACTTTTTATTTTAGTTGTATAGTATATATCACAATTATTATAGCCCTTAGAGTCTCTAGAACACTTAGTATAGTACAAAATATTATTGTCAATTGTAACTGTTGCACCCCCTTCGTTGTCTGTACGATTAAAAGGGTATTTCATTGCATCTCCATCACTAAAAACACCATCTTTTTTTTGACTTAATGTAAATTCTTCAACGCTTGTCTCAGCAATGTCCTGTTTAGTTTTTTTAATGAGTCTTCTAGTGTAAAATGCATATTCTTGGTCAGGAGATATGATGGCTAAATACTCATCATACTTTGATGAAATCCCTTTTATAACAAAAGGCTTAAATTCAACAGGATCACTTATTATATCTGATAGTATTTTTGCTTTTTCATACATCATGACTCCATCCGAATAATATGGATCCGCAAGTTCTAGTTCAATACTTTTTTTTAAATAATTGGCTGATGCAACATAATCTTTTTGAATAAACGAAATATGTCCCAAAAAATAATAAACATTTGGAAATACATCTGGACAACTTTCAATAACTTTAAGACCTTGCTCCATTGCATCAAAATATTTTTCTCTTAGCCAATATATTTCGGTTTTAAGAACTGATCTGTGTAATGGAGATATCAATTTATTTGCAAGGTCCATGGCGTTGTATAATCTTTTAATATCTTGTCTTCCTTTAATAATAACAGACTCTGCTTTGTTAAATTTCTTCCTTTCTTTTTTATCATCCAATATCAAACAATCTACATTTTCTTCTAAACTTAGCGAATCAACGCTATAAAGCTCTTGACTGAAAATAATATTAGGAATTAATAAAAATATAATGATAAAATTATACATATAGTTAAATACTTTTCGAGGGGTTTAAAGATGATACAACAGCAGCAATTGTAGCATCTCCAGTAACATTAACAACTGTTCTTAACATATCTAAAATTCTATCAACAGCAAAAATTAAAGCAATTCCTTCAGGATTAATACCAATTGCACTTAAAACTATCACTAGCATTACCATTCCTGCTCCTGGAACTGCAGCAGCACCAATTGAAGCAAGTGTAGCAGTTAAAACAATTGTTAGTTGTGCAGATAAATCCAAATCATAACCAAATGCTTGTGCGATAAATACAGCAGCTACTGCTTGATAAAGAGATGTACCATCCATATTAATTGTAGCCCCTAGAGGTAATACGAAAGATGAAACTTCTTTTGAAACATTTAATTTTTCTTCACACCTTTCCATTGTTACAGGAAGAGTAGCAGCGCTTGAGCTCGTTGAAAATGCTAACATCTGTGCAGGAGAAATTGCTTTAAAAAAATCTATGTATTTTATCTTAGTAAATGATCTTAAAACAATTGGGTAAGCAATTAAAATCATTAACATTAATCCTAAAATAACATTTAATGAATAAATAGCTAAAGCAGCGAACAACTCTCCGCTTGCCCCATAGTCTACTATAAGAGATGATAAAAGAGAAAAAACACCATAAGGAGCAAACATCATAATAATATCAACTATTTGTAATATTATATCATTTATACCATCAAAAAATCCTTTAACATATATAGTTTTTTCTTTGGGCAACATAATCAACGAAATACTAAACAATATTGCAAAGAAAATTATCTGTAACATATTTCCATTATCGCTAGCTGAACTAAAAATATTTGAAGGAACAATATCAACAAGAAATTGTAATGGACCATTTTCTTGAACATTTTCAGCTGCTAAAATTTTGGAATTTGTGTTGTTAGAATAAGTTTGTTGCAGTTCAATTCTTTTCTCCTCTGAAAAGACCTTGCCTGGATTAATGATATTAACAAGAGACAAGCCTATTACTACAGAAATTACTGTTGAGAGCAAATAAAAAATTATAGTTTTACCTCCAATTTTTGACAAACTAGAAATACTTGAAAGAGAAGCAACTCCCTTTACCAAAGAAGCAAAAACCAATGGCAAAGCAATTAGCTTTAACAAATTTACAAATATTATACCCCATGGCTTAATCCAAAATCTTGTGAACTCAGTCCAATTATAATAACTTGCAATTAGTCCGAACACAACTCCAAAAAACATTCCAATAATTATTTTCCAATGTAAAGCCAAATTTCTCATGTTAATTTTTATTTAATAAGCAATAGTCTAGTAGACATAGCGACATCATACTTTCAACAATTGGTACTGCTCTTGGAACAACACACGCGTCATGTCTACCCTTTCCAGCAATCTTAATTTTATTACCATCTTTGTTTATTGTTTTTTGGTCTTTCATTATTGTAGATACTGGCTTGAAGGAAACTGTAAAATAAATATCATTACCATTACTTATTCCTCCAACAATACCTCCAGAAAAATTAGTTTCTGTAACACCAGCACTATTAATTAATACATCATTTACTTGAGATCCTTTGGCAGATGAAATATCCCTATTATGAAAACCATATTTAAAAGAATGAACTGCATTAATACTTAACATTGCCTTAGCTAGAGTTGCGCTTAACTTATCAAAAACAGGTTCGCCAATACCTGCAGGAATATTTTTTGCTACAGCAGTTATTTCGCCTCCAATTGTATCTCCATCTTTAGCTACTTTTTTAATTTCATTAATCATTTCGTTTGCACAAGACATTTCAGGACACCTAACAATGTTATTGTAGGTATTTGACAAATCAAGATCTTGATAATGCTTTTTTAATTTAATTTTCCCAACAGAACTAACATAAGCAAATAATTGAATTCCTTTTTGATTTAATATTTGTTCTGCTATAGCACCAGCAACAACTCTACAGACAGTTTCCCTTGCAGAAGCCCTTCCACCTCCTCTATAATCTCTTATACCATATTTTGCTTGATATGTAAAGTCAGCATGAGATGGTCTGTATGTATTTTTTAAATGTAAATAATCTTTGCTTTTGGCATCTTTATTTTTAATAATGAAGCCTATTGGTGTCCCCAAAGTTTTACCTTCAAAAATACCAGATAAAAATTCTACTTTATCATTCTCATTTCTTTGAGTAGTAATTTTAGATTGACCAGGCTTTCTTCTATTGAGCTTATTTTGGATAGATTCAAAATCAATTTCAATATTAGAAGGACATCCGTCAATTACACCACCAATATATTTACCATGAGATTCACCAAAAGTTGTTAACCTAAATAAATTTCCAAAAGTATTACCCATGATTGCAAATATAAGATATTTGATTTGAGTGTTTTTTGTAATTTAGCCAAATATGAAAACTATAATTATAAATATTGCTGAAATCATTCAAATTGAAGATACTCCTAAAGAGCTAGTAAGAGGAACTGATATGAGAAAAATAAATACTCTTAAAGATGCATATTTAGAAATAGAAAATGATTTAATTAAGAGTTATGGTAAGATGACTGATTTTAACACTTCAAATAAAATGTATGAAAATATTATAGACGCTAATAATGGCATGATATTCCCAACTTTTTGTGATAGTCACACCCATCTTGTGTTTTCACATTATAGAGAAGAAGAATTTGTTGATAGAATTAATGGACTCAGCTATGAGGAGATTCACCAAAGAGGAGGTGGAATATTAAATTCAGCAAAAAAATTACAAAAAACTTCCGAAGAAACGCTATATAAACAGGCATTAAAAAAAATAGATAAAGCAATAAATCTTGGTACTGGTGCGATGGAAATTAAGAGTGGTTACGGTCTAAATTTTGAGGCTGAAATTAAGATGTTAAGAGTTATTAAAAAATTAAAAGATAATAATTCTATTAAAATCAAATCAACATTTTTAGGAGCACACGCTATACCTCAAGAATATAAAAAAAATAAAGCTAAATATATAGATATTATTATTGAAGAAATGCTTCCTTTAATTGCTAAAGAGAAATTAGCTGATTATATAGATGTCTTTTGTGAAAAAAATTATTTTTCCGTTAATGATACAGTAAAAATAATAAAAGCTGCTACAAAATATAATATTCAAGCAAAAACACATGTAAATCAGTTTAACATACTTGGGGGAGTTAAAGCATCAATAGATAACGGCGCTAGATCTGTTGATCATTTAGAAAATATGAGTGAAGAAGATTATATATCATTGACAAATAGCAAATGTATGGCTACAATTCTACCTACATGCTCATTTTTTCTTGGAATCAAATATAGTCCAGTAAAAGAAATGATAAAAAAGAATATTCCAATAGCTTTAGCTAGCGATTTTAATCCCGGATCTTCACCAAGTTTAAATATGAGTTTTGTATCATCACTAGGTTGTATCAAGTTAAAAATGTCATCAGAAGAGGTGATTAATGCAACAACGATTAATGGAGCCTATGCAATGGGGATAGAAAAAGAATATGGGAGTATTTGTGTTGGCAAAAAAGCCAACTTTTTTATTACTAAACCGATGAAAAATTATTCATATTTTCACTACAGTTTTGGAGAAAATTTAATAGATAAAGTTTTTATTAATGGTAAAATAAAAAGCTCTTAAAATTAAGAGCTTTTTTAATAAAATTGTAAACGAAATTTACTTCCCTCTCTTCATGTAAAAATAATGCACTGTCCCATCTACAGTTGACACTACATTTGAATTGATAAACCTCCAACCATATTTAGCTGCTTCCTTAACGGCAGCACCCATTGTTCTAAACTCGTTAGATTTTTTCATAAGTTCTCCAATTTGTGGATTTCTCATATCACCGGCGTCAAATGAAACTATAAGTCTAGTACGTGGTGATAGTAATCTTTTAATCTTTCTTTCTACGGACACATCTCTAGCAAGTGTCTGCGCCTCAACTTTATCCATTGATTCATCTATAATTTCAACTTCTACACCCTTGATTATCATAAATTCATAATTTGATTTTTTATCAGTGATTTCTACGTCTGATTTATTTTTTTTACTTCTTTTCTGAGAAAACGAAATAAAGGGAAGTGTAAAAATCAATGTAAGTATTAATATTTTTTTCATAATTATTTGTTTAGTTTAATAACGTAGTAAGCTCTTTTTTATTGCCCTCCACCACCTCCTAAGATAATAGGAAGATCTCCATCTCCATTACCAATTACAATAACTTTAGAGTTTTGTGATTTTGATATCTCTTGTGTAGCCTCAACACCTTTCCATTTCAATAACTGAGGAGTAATAGTTCTGTTAACAATTTTTTGGAACTCAGCAATTCCATTAGCTTCTATTTCTTTTCTTTCAGCTTCTTTTCTTGCTTTTTGAATTTTAAAGTCATATTCTAATGCTTCTTGCTCTTGTTTTAACTTTTGCTCAATCGCAGTTCTTAAAGTTTGAGGTAAAGTTACATCTCGAATTAATATAGCATCAAGTGTAATATACTTTGGCTCAACTTTAGCTCTTGTTAATGTTTCGATTTCATCTTCAATAGCTTCTCTTTTTGTAGAATAGAGTTCTTCAGGTAAATAATTACCAATTACCTCTCTAGTGACAGATCTAATCTCAGGCTTAACAATTCTCTCAACATAATTCCTTCCTATCTCATCATGTAAATAACCAATTTTATTATGAATTGGATTATATCTAAATGATAAATCAATTTTTATTGATAGTCCGTTTTGAGATAAAACTTCCATTTTCTCAAAAGTTTCATTGATTTTCACGTCATAAATATGTAGTGTGTTCCATGGAGCTATAACATGAAAACCTTGTTCATATATTTTCTCCTTGTCTAAACCTCCACTAAATTTTCTAAAAATAACTCCTTTTTCTCCTGGTTCAATTGTATAAAATATACTTGAACCAAATAATACTAAAAAGATAAGTGAAACAATTACAATTACCATTGTTCTAGGTAAGCCTTGATTTTCCATAATTTAAAGTTTTTAATTTATATTAGTCCATTTAATCTTCTTAGAAACATTTCCAAGAAAATTATAATTAGCAAAATTAATAAAATCCAATCAATATTTATAACTCCAATTTGCTTTTCTGAATTGATATAAACACTTTTTTGTTTATTTTTATTTAAATAATCAACCAATTTATTTAGTTCATTAGGATAATACAATTTTCCATCAAAATTATTAGCAAGAGACTTTAAGAAAAAATGGTTAGCTTGTAGTGATAAATCTTCAATACTTTTATTCTGGACTTTAAAACTTCCTGTTTTCCTAATACCCTCACCAACTACATCAATAGTAAATGAATATAGGCCTGAACTCAATTTACCTAAATTAATATGATATGAACTATCTTGCATATTATTAAAAAAATAATTAAGCTCTTCATCATTAACAGTCATGCTTAGTTTAATTTTTTTTGAATTATCTAACTGATAAACTTTATCATATAATATTGCTTTTAAAGAAATATCTTCATCAACTAAAAACTGTTTTTTATATTTAATTTTTAAACGGTCTAAACCCTTTTTTGTTAGAGCAAACTGAGTAAGTTTAATAAAGAAATTATCAAAAACATCAGTACTTAAATTATTTTTAAAATCATGCATTCTCCATCTCCAAAATCCTTCTGCACATATAAAAATAAATCTATTATTAGAACTCTCGTCCATAACAATAACAGGATTTTCCAAAATACTATTTAACACTTTTTGTTTAAGTAAAATCTGTGAATTTTCATTAATTGAATAGTTTCCTGCAAAAGAATAAAGTGGTGGAGCTGATGACACTAAAGTTAAAAAATCATTAGAAATATTAAAATAATTAAAACTTTCTGAAACTACGGTATTGTGATACACATAATTTGATGTTTTAATAAAATTTAGTTTATTGGAAAATAAAGATGAAATTTTATTATTATAAAAATTAAAAACTATCAAAGGTATTTTTTTGTCTTTAATTTCTCTAGCTAAATCATAATTTTCNACATTAAATAANACTATNAAATTATAGTCTANAANTTGNTTCTTAAAATCAAATGAATTACTCTGATCAACACTAAAATAGTTNTTTTTTTTGATAGAATTTATAAAAGCTGAAANATCTGGACTCGAGTTATCATTCAATACNAGAATTTTATAAGAAACTTCAACTACTTCAANATTTGCANCACTAACATTATTTGCAGTAACTTTTTCACCATTAACTTTNGATAGTCTAACATCATAACTATTTAATCCNANTTTATTNGATTTNANAAGCACTTTTTCATTAGAATAAAAATCNTTNGAATCAAATAATATTANCTTAGAGTATATCTTTTTNTTTTCNAGCCAGANACTTAANTCTGACTCATCTCCAAGACAACCAATAGATTTTATAGAAATTTCTATNGGAAAAGTATTGTNCAAAAACGATATATCATTATANTTNANANTCNNAATCTTTNCATCTTTATAGTANATTCGTATCACCAATTGCAATTGGANAAACACTATANTCAATTGATTTATTGAACAAAGGATTCTTNCCTGAATTAATGATCCCATCCGTAGCTAATATAAGGCTTGAGATTTTNNTNTCATAAAAATTTTCCTCTATGTAACTAAACAGATNGGACAGATCAGTTTTAGNATTATTAAAATTACTTGTTAAACTATCTNTTACTNTATTTGAAAATGANAGATAATNTACATCAAAATTATTTAGTTTTTTATTTAAATCAGATAATTCATTTAAAATATTATAATTTTCAGCAGATTTACTTACATCATGTGCAATTAATACTAAAGGTTTTTNTTCTTTAACTTCTNTAGAATTTANAGTTGGATTTAAAAATAAATAAAATAAAAAAGTAATAAATACAAATCTTAANATTGAAAGTAAGGAAAGTAATATTTTTGATTTNATATATTTTTCTCTACGATAAAGAAAAAAAGAATAAANGAAACCTATTACTAAACAAATAANTGTTAAAATTATTGGATAATCAGTATCTAAANACATTTATTTATGTTAACATACCTCCACATACATTTATGACTTGACCTGTTACATATGATGACATATCTGAGGCNAAAAACAAACAAGTATTTGCAACATCAGATGGAAGACCTCCTCTTCTTAANGGAATNCTACTTCTCCANTCTTTAACAGTTTTTTCNTCAAGAGAAGCAGTCATTTCAGTTTCAATAAANCCAGGTGCAATAGCATTACATCTAATATTTCTTGATCCAACNTCTAGTGCAATAGATTTTGTAAAACCATTAACAGCAGCTTTTGATGCAGAATAATTAGCTTGACCTGCATTNCCTTTAACACCTACTACAGANCTCATNTTAATAATTGATCCAAACTTCTGTTTTAACATTATGGGNATNACNTTCTTGGTAAAATTAAAAACTGAATTCATATTAACCTTCATAACTTTTTGAAAATCTTCATCAGTCATTCTTAAAACTAAATTATCTTTTGTTATTCCAGCATTGTTTACTAAAACATCTAGACTNTTAAANTCAGCCNTGATATCTTCAATTAANTTTTTAGTTGCATNAAAATCTGANGCATCAGATTTATAGCCNTTTACTAAAGTAGTNTNATTTGTATATTTTTCTNCAATTANANTTGCATTTTCTTGTGAACTTATATGAGTAAACAAAATATTTTTTGCTTTGTTTTGAACAAATAGTTCCAATATTCCTANGCCAATTCCTCTNGAACCCCCAGTGATCAATATTGTTTTGTCTTTTAATAAATTCATAATTTAATTTTTAAAGTGATAGAATAATTTTTCCATATTTTTGATNTTTCCATCCTCGNNGATCCTGAAAATATAACTTGTAAATATAAANATCTGGCAACAATAANTTATCGCTCTTGAAATGTTTACCCNCCCAACCCTTTTGAAGATTACAATCAATNTCATTAATNTCNTTNGTAGAAAANACTAAACTTCCATCCGAACTAAAAACATTAAATAAAAAACTCTTNTCTCTAATTCCANCATAGTACAGACAAAAGTTATCGTTTTTATTGTCATTATTCGGGGAAAATGAGTTAGGCATCCAAAAATAATGATCTNNCTCCACAAATATATAATGTGAAANAGTATCAAAACAACCGTTNANATCCTCAACAACTAAATCAGATAAAAAATATTTTCCTGAATTAGTTTGATTTTNTATTGAATATAAGTGTGTTGGGTTATTTTTANTTGTGATAGGAGATCCATCTCCAAAATCCCATAANTGACTTTTTAAGCTTTTATCAGAAATTACTTGAAACGATACTTTCGGAGATATTATTGATATTGTATCATTAGAAACAAANAGTTGAATGCTTGGTTTTTGAATAACTTTTACGAATGCAGANCCTGAAATAGAATCCAAACCATTGTCANCTGCNTCAGAAAAATATTCAATCAAGTANGTTCCAGGTNTTTTAGTTTTTATATTNTAAACATTAAGATTAGTNTGAATTGTATCCTGCGGAATGATTATCAATTGAATAGACAACTGAATAAGGTGNAACACCTTTATTTTGAAAATCTAAAAATACAGATGCATGTTTATCATTACTACATATTGTATCTTGACCATAAATAACTACTTTTTGAGCATTTAATTGATTAAACAAGAATATAAACAAAAAAAATATAAATCGTTTCACATTGCAAATATAAAAAAAGCCCTGCAAATTCAGGGCTTTAGCTTTACAGATAGAAAACAATAACTATTCCTTCACCTCTTCAAACTCCACATCTGTAACATCATCATCTGCATTTGTAGATGAATCGTTGTTAGATTTAGAAGAGTCTTTGGCATCTCCTTGAGTAGCTTTATACATCTCCTCGGAAGCAGCTTTCCAAGCATTGTTGATTTTTTCCATAGCTAAATCAATTAAAGCAACATCTTTCTTCTCATGTACTTCTTTTAATTCTTTAAGTGCTTCTTCTATTGGTTTTTTCTTGTCTTCAGACAACTTATCACCATACTCTTTCAGTTGTTTTTCAGTTTGGAAAATCATAGCATCTGCACTATTAATTTTATCTATTTTTTCTTTTGCTTCTTTATCTGCTTCAGAATTAGCCTCTGCTTCCTCTTTCATTTTTTTAATATCTTCTTCTGACAAACCAGATGAAGCTTCTATCTTAATATTTTGAGATTTACCTGTTGCTTTATCTTTAGCAGATACATTTAAAATACCATTAGCATCTATATCAAATGTAACCTCTATTTGAGGAATACCTCTTGGTGCTGGAGGGATATCTGATAATTGAAATCTACCAATTGATTTATTATCATTAGCCATAGGCCTCTCCCCTTGAAGAACATGTATATCAACAGCTGGCTGATTGTCTGCGGCAGTTGAAAAAACTTCGGATTTTTTTGTTGGAATTGTAGTATTGGCTTCAATAAGTTTTGTCATAACACCACCCATAGTTTCGATTCCTAATGATAATGGGGTAACA
Source organism: Flavobacteriales bacterium (assembly GCA_002697505.1). Classification (GTDB taxonomy): domain Bacteria; phylum Bacteroidota; class Bacteroidia; order Flavobacteriales; family BACL11. Next base: position 19,049 of record NZWA01000033.1, read on the forward strand.
TCCAATAATAATACATCTTTAACATCTCCACTAAGAACCCCACCTTGAATAGCCGCACCAACTGCAACCACCTCGTCAGGATTCACTCCTTTTGATGGTGACTTTCCAAAATATTTTTCAACTACATTCTGTATTGCGGGTATTCTTGTTGATCCACCAACAAGAATTACATCATCAATATCTGATGGAGAAAGACCAGCATCTTTCATTGCAGCTTTACATGGTTTAATTGTATTTTGAATTAATTCATCAGCAAGCTGCTCAAACTGAGCTCTAGATAGTGTTCTAACAAGGTGCTTTGGTCCAGAGTCAGTAGCAGTAACATAAGGAAGATTTATTTCTGTTTGAGTTGATGATGATAGCTCTACTTTAGCTTTTTCTGCTGCTTCTTTTAGTCTTTGTAAAGCCATTGGATCATTTCTTAAATCTATTTTTTCATCTTTTTGAAATTCTTCAGCCAACCAATCAATAATAACTTGATCAAAATCATCACCTCCCAAATGTGTATCTCCATTAGTAGATTTAACCTCAAAGACACCATCTCCAAGTTCTAAAATAGATATATCAAAAGTACCTCCTCCTAAATCAAATACTGCTATTGTTTTATCTTTATCAGTTTTATCTAATCCATACGCCAATGATGCAGCTGTTGGTTCATTAATTATTCTTTTAACATCTAGACCTGCAATTTCCCCAGCCTCTTTAGTAGCTTGCCTTTGAGCATCGTTAAAATAAGCTGGTACGGTTACAACAGCTTCTTTCACAGTAGTTCCAAGATAATCCTCTGCTGTTTTTTTCATTTTTTGCAGAATCATAGCCGATATTTCTTGTGGAGTATATTTTTTTCCATCAATATCAACTCGTGGTGTATCATTTGCACCTTTTACTACTTTATATGCAACATTTTTAACTTCTTTACTCATTGCTGAAAAACTTTCACCCATAAATCTTTTTATAGAAGATATAGTTTTTGTCGGGTTAGTAATTGCTTGACGCTTTGCACTATCTCCAACTTTTCTATCACCTCCATCAATAAATGCAACAATAGAAGGTGTAGTTCTAGCTCCTTCTGCATTTGGTATAACTACAGGCTCATTCCCTTCCATTACAGAAACACATGAATTTGTAGTTCCTAAATCTATTCCGATAATTTTACTCATTTTTTTAATTTTTAATTATTAATCAAAATGTATATATGCAATTAGAGTGCCATAAAAAACATATTGTTAATATGTCATTAAAAAAGTGTAATAAAAAGGTTTCTAGCAGAAAAAATCTGTCATTTTGTCATTGACACTGTAGTTGATTCTGCAAATCAGTTAGTATAAAATTTCTATCTAGTGTCAAAAGATGATCTAAACTACATCTATCTAAATTAAAAAAACTTAATATTCTTGTGCTTCTAGAAGAAAAAACTCCTATTCCATTGTTTATGTTAGTATATTCTAGTCTTTCCTGAGAAATTCCACTAGATGGTTGATTAATATTTATGTACTTTGTTAATTCAGGACTACCAATACTTATAATTAAATCTAGACTTAAAAAGTTTCTAATTTTATTTGGATCCTGAGAAATATTATTTGATAAAAAATTAAAAAACTGTTGACCTTCTAGAATGATTTCTCCATCCTTCACTGGCTGCGATATTATTGGGGCCTGTTTCCACAAAATACTTAAAGTATCTTTATTATCTTCTAGATAATTAATTTGAAGATCTATTTGATATGTTAAATCTGAATATGAACCATTATAAATAGCTGAAGACCATCTTATTTTTTTGAAAGGAAAATTAGTATTTCCTGAAGCTGGTGTTGGATCATAAAACCTAAATGGTCCAGAAATATCACTTTTTATTAACTCAAAATCAGTAATCAAATTTGTGCTAGAAGTTGTTCTTTCATTATTTTTTTTATTGAGAATTACTAAATTATACACTGCAGATGAATCATCAAATAAATCTTCACTATCTGTAAGCATGTAAACAACATTATTTTCAGTTGCAAATGAACCGTCATCATTTTTTTCTATTGTATCAGCTGTAAAGTAAAACCTATTTGATGTATCGTTACCAACATAAACACTAACTTCTAAATCATCAACTGGATATTGTATTGAATCATAATTTGTACCCATAGTTACTGCGTCCTCCCTACCTAAATAAGATTTATTAATTCTAATACTTTGAAGATCTTGTGTTGGATCCAAAAGGCCATACACAACCATTGTATCTTTGTATGAAGCAGTTACATCAAAATCTGTTTCACAAGAACATAGAACCATACATATTAGAATAGTAAAATATGATTTGTAATTCATAGTACAAACTTATTATTTTAAATTTAAACCTTCAAGCAATATTTGTAAATTTGCAAAAATTAAATAAGATGAAATATTTTTTATTCTTGCTTTTATTTATCACATCTTCATCAACTAAACTAATATCTCAAAATTTTGTTAATGATTCACAAAAGCATAAGTTAATTAATTTAAACACAAAGTTTCCAATTTTAAACCATCAAGAAAAATACAGTCTTATTGACGATAATGAATTTTTAATTATTACAAAAAAAAGCAAAAAAAAAGAGTATGTTTTTCTTGACTCAATTTTTAAAAATAATATTACTATAACCGCTAGTTTTTTACTAGGACCCTCAGATAATAAAAATACTAGCTTCGGGATAAAAATAGTTTCTTCTGTTGACACTAATCAATATTTAACTATTTTAATAAATAAAAATGGAAAGTTTCGTGTAAATGAAAATATTTGGAAAAAAAACAATAATTTAAATATAAGTAAAGGTTATAACTACATTAAAGTTATTAGTAACAACAATAAAAGTGAAATATATATTAATAATGTATTTGTTGAACTTATTGATATAATAAATTCACAAAATGTTAATGTAGGAATTTGTATTTCATCTCAATCAAAAGCTAGACTATCATATTTTTCAATATTAGAAAATAAAGATTCAAAAATTAAAACCTTAACTACAGAATTAACTAAATCGGATGAAAGTAATAGCCTAAACGAAAAAAATCTTATTTTACACAATCAAAAATCAATCAAAAATCAAATATTTAGTGTTCAAATTGGTACTTATTTAACTGAAAAGGAGTTTTTACTTGATTCAAACAAAATTTGGTTTAAAAAAACTAAGCAAAATACTTTCATATATTATTCAGGAAATTTTTTAACTGATATTGAAGCTACAATTCACAAAAATAATCTTGAAAAAAAAGGATATAAGAATATATTTGTAAACAAAATAGAAAAACAATCAAATGAAGAATAATACTTACAAAAGAATTACAACAAATTCTCTAAATGAGATGAAGCAAAAAAACGAAAAAATCACTATGCTAACTTCATATGATTACACTATGGCTAAAATTATTGATGATTCTGGTATAGATGTAATATTAGTTGGAGATTCTGCATCAAATGTTATGGCTGGTCATGAAACAACACTTCCAATAACATTAGATCAAATGATTTATCATGCATCTTCAGTTGTTAGAGCTGTCAAAAGATCTCTTGTTGTCGTTGACCTACCTTTTGGAACTTATCAAGGGAATTCCAAAGAAGCTCTAAACTCAAGTATTAAAATTATGAAAGAAAGTGGTGCACATGCTGTGAAAATGGAAGGAGGATCTGAAATTTCAGAATCAATACAAAGAATCTTAACTGCTGGAATACCTGTAATGGGTCATCTTGGCTTAACACCACAGTCGATTTACAAATTTGGCACTTACACTGTTAGAGCAAAACAAAAAGAAGAAGCTAATAAATTAATAAGTGATGCCAAGCATCTAGAATCAATTGGTTGTTTTGCTTTAGTACTTGAAAAAGTACCTTCAACTCTTGCAAAAAAAGTTTCGAAAACCGTATCTGTTCCTGTTATTGGAATCGGTGCTGGAAAAGATGTTGATGGTCAAGTATTAGTAACTCATGACATGATTGGAATGACAAAAGAATTTAACCCTAGGTTTTTAAGAAGATATCTTGATCTAGACAACCAAATATCTAATGCAGTAAAAAATTATATTGCTGATGTGAAAAATCAAGATTTTCCAAATTCAAATGAACAATACTAGTTTAGAAATATTATTTGAAGACAATCACTTAATAATTGTAAACAAAAAATCTGGAGAAATTGTTCAAGGAGATAAAACTGGCGATCCTACACTAGCTGAAAATGTTAAGAAATACATTAAAAAAAAGTATAATAAAAAAGGAGATGTTTTTCTTGGGATAATTCATAGGCTAGACAGACCAACTTCAGGAATAATTGTCTACGCAAAAACGAGCAAAGCGCTTTCACGTATGAATGAATTATTTAGAAATAATAAAATTAAAAAAAAATACTGGGCAATTATCGAAAATAAACCGCCACAAGAAGAAGGAAAATTAGAAAACTATTTAATTAAAAATCAAAAACAAAACAAATCATATGTTGTTGAAAAATCTAAAGGAAAGCTTGCAATTTTATTTTACAAATTGATTAAAAAATTAAAAAATTACTATTTAGTTGAAATAAATTTACAAACAGGAAGACATCATCAAATTAGAACACAATTGTCAAAAATCAAATGTTGCATTAAAGGAGATGTCAAATATGGCGCCAAAAGAAGCAATAAAGATATGAGTATAAATTTGCACGCACGGTCAATGCAGTTTACCCATCCTGTTAAAAAAATAGAACTAACAGTTACTGCCAAAACACCAAATTCTGATAAAATTTGGAAAGCTATTTAATCTAAATAGCTGGTGATTTTATCACTTAGTGGACTTGTTGTTGAGTAAAAATAATCAACTAATTTTCCTTCGTCAGAAACCAAATATTTTTGAAAGTTCCATTTTACTGATGATTTTTTAACTCCGTTTTTATTTGTTAACCAAGAATACAGTGAATGCTGTTTTTTTCCTTTTACATCAATTTTCTCGGTTAAAACAAAACTAATNTCATANTTAGCTTCACAAAATTGTTTAATTTCATTGGCATTTCCTGGCTCTTGGTTACCAAATTGATTNCATGGAACACCAAAAACNGCCAACTTATCTGAATATTTTTTGTGATAAAANTTCTAGNTCCTTATACTGANTGGTAAANCCACANTAAGATGCTACATTTACAAATAATAAATATTTTCCTTTNTAATCATTAAAATTAATNTTNTTACCATCTATNTCATTTATTGTTTCNTTGTAAATAGTTGTTTGTGCNGAAGATGTATTTGTAAAAATTAAACTAANTAACAATAANAATATTTTTTTCATGAAATAATTTTTTTTGCAAAAATAACAAATCATAAAGGATCAATNTCAATATCAATCTTAATAGTTNTGAATNTACTGTTCAATTTTATTTTTTNATTTACNAGNAATAAAATTTTCTTAGCTTCTTTTATTGAGGATGTATGTTCGATTTTTAATAANATATTTTTAATATAATTATTTCTTACTCTTGNAACATANGGATATTCTGGTCCAAGNACTCTNGATCTAAAACTNGNTTTTAATAAATTNGAANATAATGATGANGCATCTTCTACTTTGTTTTGNTNTTTGTGNNTAATAGAGATTTTAATCAACCTATTNNATGGNGGGTATGAAAANATCTTTCTTTCTTTAAGTTGATTATTAGCAAATTGATTGAAATCTGCNTTTTTAANNAAAGAAAAAATNCTGTTNTCAATATCATAAGTTTGAATTAAAACCTTTCCTTTTTTACCTTTTCTTCCAGATCNTCCTGCNACTTGAGANATTAGCTGAAAAGCTCTTTCATAGGCTCTAAAATCAGAAAAATTTAACATTGAATCTGCATTTAAAATNCCAACCAACGANACATTNTCAAAGTCTAATCCCTTTGATAACATTTGTGTNCCAATAAGTATTTGNGTATTACCATTTTCAAAATTTGAAATTATATTNTCATATGATTTTTTNCCTCTAGTTGTATCATAATCCATTCTTTGAACTTTNATTGTTGGAAATATAATTTTAATAGTTTCCTCAATNTGNTCNGTACCAAAACCTTTATCAANAAAATTACNAGANGAANATTTTTNACAATTANTNTTAATATCTTNACTATAGCCACAATAATGACATCTAAGTTGTTTGTTCAANTTNTGATATGTCAAAGTTACATCACANTAAATACAATNAGGNGCNCATCCNCATTCGNNACAAATCAACATTGGAGAATACCCTCTCCTATTNTGNAATAAAATAATCTGCTTACCTAACTTAATNTCATNATTAATTTGATTTATCATTTCATTTGAAAACTGATATNTCATTTGCTTCTTNAAATAAGATTTTCTAAGATCAATAAAATNAATTTCAGGAGGNTCAATATATGAATAGCGNTGANTCATAGTTACTAAAGAATATTTTTTTGTTGAAGCGTTATACCAGCTTTCAATTGAGGGGGTTGCAGAACCCAATAATACTTTTGAANNNTGTAATGNTGCTAAATAAANAGCAGCATCTCTAGCATGGTACTTAGGAGNTANNTGTTGTTGTTTATATGAAGAATCATGTTCTTCATCAACAATAATTAAACCTAAATTATCATANGGTAGAAAAAGTGCAGATCTAGCACCNAAAACTATANTAATNTTATTTTTANNNTCTGANTTTTTTCTTAGATNTTTCCAGATTTCAACTCTCTCAGAATTATTTAAATTTGAATGTGCNACNGTAACTCTATTACCAAAAAAAACTTTTAATCTTTTAATAATTTGTGTAGTTAGAGCTATTTCAGGNAATAAATAAAGNACTTGTTTTCCAGNACTAATTTGCTCNTTAATAAGATGTATGTAAACTTCNGTTTTTCCNGATGATGTTATNCCATGAAGTAAGCAAACATTTTTATTTAAAAANTTATGTTTAATTTTTTNTANAGCTAATTTTTGAAAATCTAAAAGTTTATTTAACGGTTTTGTTNAAATTTGTTCNAAATTAATTCTNCTCTTTNCTTNTTCTACAATCTCAAATATNTTTTTTTTACAAAGCAATTTNAAAACACCTCTACTNAATCCAACATAATTTAAAACNTCCGAAATTGAAAAATATTTGTTTGAATTTGTTTTCTTTAGANGTAAAAACTTCTCAACAAATATTATTTGTTTTTCTGTTAAATCAAATTTATTTATTGAGTTTGGATCAATTAATAACCTTATACTTTTTACTTTCTTTTTATTAAATTTTTCATGTATTTCTTCATGAACAAATACAACATCTTTTAATACTAAATTATGTATTAAACTAAAATTTCTTTTTTTTAATTTAACAAAAATATCTTTAAGTAAAACNTCATTTTTNTTTANCAAAGTATCTACAACAATCTTTTCATCNCTATTTAATGNAGTTATATCACCATCAAATGCAAGANTTAAAAGATATTTTNGTTTCAGAAGCGAGCTTTAATGAGGATGGTAGTGCAGTGTTCATAANCTCTCCAATTGTACATAAATAATAATCTGNCATCCACNTCCAAAAATTAAGTTGAATTTTATTAACAACAGGATATTCATCTAAAACTTCCANTATAGNTTTAAGCTTGTAANCNTTNGGCTTATNNTTATGTTTTGATAAAACAATAGCAGTATAAATTTTTTTTGGACCAAATTGAACCACAACTCTTTGACCAACTTTTACATCATATCCGTTGCTGTAATAAGTGAAAGAACCACTAAGNTTTAAAGGTAAGATAACTTCTANGTACATACTTTCNTTCAATTTAACAAATATGAAGATTTTGTTTTAAAATAATTATCATATTCTATTTTAAATATAAACAAAAACAAAATAAAAAATTTAGCCTTATCTTTGTAAAAAGTAATAAAATGAAAAAAATAATANTCATTGTATCNATACTAATATTTATAGCTTGCGATAAAGATGAAAAAATTGATTCATCATTAAAAATACAATTTTCTCATACAATTGATGATACAGAAATTTTTAGTTGTTGTAGTGAAATTAATCCTGATAGTCTTATTTATACTAATGAAGCTGGACAGNCATTTAATATTCTTACNNTAAAGTATATTNTTTCTAACCTCAAGATTTATGANACCAACAACAAAGAGTATTTATTAAAAGATGTACACTACGTAGATGCCTCTGANACTGAAAANNCATCAGTTANCTTTAATGATTTAGATATTAANAACTACAATAAANTATCATTTACATTTGGATTAAATCAAATAGAAAATATTGACAACCAATACTTAAATGAGAATTGGCATAATAGTATGTTTTGGCCAAAAAATTCAATTACTACTCAACCAGGNGGNTATCACTATATGAAACTTGAAGGNTTTTTTGATANTATATCACAATCCTACAGATGTCACACTGGNCCTACTTTTGGTGNAGATTACTCTTTTGAATTAGAATTACCTATTGAATTTGATGCAAATCAAAATGAAAAACATCNGATAANATTAAACATGAATATNNTAAATTGGTTTAAAACACCAAATAATTATTTTTTAACNAGTAACGGAATAATGGATAATCCAACNGCACAAGAAAATCTTAAAGAAAATGGATTAAATAATGTTTTTTCTATTNAAGANTAATCTATNATAAATGAAATTTAAATCATCNNTTATTATTTTATNTATTCTATTTATTTCATGCCAAAAAGATTTAGAGTTAATTAAAGGATGTACTGATAAAAATGCAATTAATTANAACCCTTCAGCTAATATTAATCACGACTGTANATATGATACTTTAAAAATATACCAAACAACTCCGTATAACCTTATTATACCAGATGGNTTTCCTGATATGTTTATACCTTCNGACAATCCNATGACTNTTGANGGAGTAGCTTTGGGAGAATTACTGTTTCATGATCCNNTTCTTAGCGCAAATAATACACAATCATGCGCTAGTTGTCACATAAGCTCAAATGCGTTTTCTGATCCAAATCAATTNAGCNTNGGAATTGACGGTTTATCAGGATTTAGAAATGCATCAACTTTAACTAATGTNGGTTGGAATAATTTTTTAAATTGGGATGGNTCTGCAATNNCNCTTGAAGAACAAGCATTTGAACCAATTNGAAATCATTTAGAAATGAATAATACNTGGTCNAATGTAGAAAATGATTTAAATAATGATTCTAATTACTTAGATTTATTTAGAAGAGCTTTTAATATAAGTTATATTGACTCAAACAGTGTTGTAAAAGCGCTGGCACAATACGAGAGAACATTAATTTCTGCAAACTCAAGATATGACAAATATATCCGTCAACAACTCCAGTTGTCTCCATCTGAATTAAATGGATATGTTATTTTTAATTCTGAAAAAGGAGATTGTTTTCATTGTCATGGAACAAATCTATTCATGAACAATGACTTTAATAATAATGGTTTAGATATTGAGCCCTTTTTAGATTTGGGATTAGCAAATATAACTGGCAATGAGAATGACAAAGGTAAATTTAAAACACCAACACTAAGAAACATTGAATACTCAGCTCCTTACATGCATGATGGAAGATTTTCTTCATTGGAGGAAGTTGTTGAGCACTATAATAATGGAGGTAATTATTCTACTACAATTGACCCTCTAATGAAAAATATTGGTATTGGACTACAATTAACTAATGAAGAGAAAAATGATTTAATTGCATTTTTAAAAACCTTATCAGATGATGATTTTTTAAACCGATAAATCTTAATTTTTAACTACATTTACATAAAATCATATACTTTGAAAAAAATTATTTTTTTATTGTTAATTTCAATTGGAAATACTCTCGCACAAGAACAAACTTGCGGTAGTCAGTTAAGACTAAAAAAATTTTTAAAATCAAATCCTGAATTTTTAGAATTAAGAAATTCACTAGATAATAATACTATAGATTATGAAAACATAAAAAGCTCTAACATAACAATACCAGTAGTTGTGCATATTGTTTACAATAACCAAATTGAAAATATTTCAGATAATCAAATTTTTTCTCAAATAGAAGTGCTTAATGAAGATTTTACTCGAACAAATAATGATGCAAATAATACACCACTAAGTTTTTTGCCAATTGTTTCAGACATGCAAATTAATTTTTGTCTTGCACAACAAAATCCTGATGGTAACCCAACAAACGGAATTGTTAGAAAACAAACTAATTTACAATCCTTCCCATTGTATGGAAATGAAATACATTATGACACATCAGGAGGTAGTACGGCATGGGATACGAAAAAATACTTGAATATTTGGGTTTGTAATATTGATACAGGAGTACTTGGCTGGGCACAATTTCCTGCTGGAGGAAATCCTGCAACTGATGGTGTTGTGATTGACTATGAAAAATTTGGAACTACTGGAACAGTTTCTCCCCCATATGATCTAGGAAGAACAACAACACATGAAGTTGGTCACTGGCTTAATCTTTGGCACATCTGGGGAGATAATACTTGTGGTGATGATTTTGTTAATGACACCCCAGAACAAGAAGAAGCAAATTATGGATGTAAAATACATCCTCATCCAAGTTGTAATAATAATGGAGATATGTTTATGAATTTTATGGACTACACGAACGATGCATGTATGAACTCATTCACACAAGGCCAGAAAAATAGAGTTTGGTCAGCAATTACAAATTATAGATATGAGCTTCTTAATTCTCAAGGTTGTACTTCTCCAATTAATTTAAGTAGTGATGCAGGCATTATTAGTATTCTAGAACCAAACAATACAAATTTAGTTTGTGCTGATGCAATATACGCTAAAGTNATTTTAAAAAATTATGGCAATAANATTTTAAACNCNGNAACAATAAAATATAATNTCAATTCTAGTAANGAACAAACTTATTATTGGAACGGNTATTTAAATCCTGGAANTACCGACACAATTATNTTACCTGTTTTGTCCTCAATNGGAAANAATCATATTTTAAATGTNCGTACAACNCTACCTAACGGATCTTTNGATNTAAATCCAAGTAACAATCAAAAGTCAAAAATATTTTCATCACTTAATGGAAAGTCAATAAATATTAAAATTAGAACAGATAATTACGGNAATGAAAANTCNTGGACTTTAANAAATATTGACAATAATTANATTGTTGATAGCATGAATATATTATCAAACAATACAACATATAGTCTAGATTTTTGTTTNGATTATGGNTGNTATATGTTTGTAATTAACGATTCATATGGTGATGGATTTTGTTGTAATTATGGCAATGGNTATTATAAAATNCTAGAAAAAATTTCAAATAATTACTACGCACATGTGAATCAATTTTTATTTACNGACACAACATATTTTTGTATTGGAACCACGGAAATTAATAATAGCTCAGAAAATTTAAAAATATATCCTAATCCTTCTCAAGGAAAGATATATTTAAATCATCAGAAATTTCCAAATAATAGAATTATATTAGCAGAAATTTTNAANNCTTTAGGTCAANTAGTTTTTTCTAAAGAAATTAATAANAATACTATAGATCTTAGTNAATTAAAAGACGGTATTTATTATATTAAATTNAATTTTGNTAGCAATAANATAACAAAAAAAATAATTCTAAATAAATCNGAATGAAATTAAAANNTCTTGTCTTTTGTNTTTTTTTTACTAGCATTTTANATGCNCAAAACTTAAAAAAATGTAACACATCATATNTAATGAATCAGGAANTCAAAATTTGTGAAGATTACAGAAATGCNAGAGAGAATATTATTAATGAAAATAAAAATTGGATTTACAATAACAAAAATCTTAAAAGAANNACACTTCAAATTCCAGTTGTTGTACATATAATACATAGACAAACACATGTTTTAGGACAAGGAACAAATATTCCTGATTATCAAGTTTTGGATGCACTTAGAATNCTAAATGAGGATTANAGTAAAACAAATCCTGAATTTCCTAACCCACCAAGAAATACCTTCACAAATGTTGCTGGAAATCCAAATCTTGAATTTTGTTTAGCANCAGTTGATGAAAATGGAGATCCAACTACAGGAATCACAAGAACTTCAACTTCAAAAACAAATTTTGATCCTGATAGTGAAAGTAACGATATGAAACAAAATAGTACTGGTGGTAAAGACGGATGGGATCCNTCTAAATATCTTAATATTTGGATATGTGACCTATCTACTACTAGCGGTGGAGGAATGGTTCTTGGATATGCATATTTACCAGGTCTTCCATCATGGAATGCTTGGAGAGATGGCCTTGTAGTTGATTTTCAATATTTTGGAACTATTGGCATTGCCGCNCCNAGTAGCGATGGTAGAACTGCTACGCATGAAATTGGTCATTATTTAGGTCTTAATCATACATTTGCTGAACAAGGAAGTGGATGGGGACCAGATCCATGTACTGACTCTCAGGGAAATATTCAATGTTGTGACAATGANCAAGCAAATGTTGATGATACACCACCAACTGACGGAGTGTATTGGAATTTAGTAAATANTTTTATGCCTCCAATTTCATCTAATTCATANAANTCTTGCAACGATTTACAATATGGATTTAGTTCTGATTCTCCTGACATGCATGAAAATTANATGTCTTATGCGGCAAANACATGGATGTTTACTAACGATCAAGTAAACGTTATGTATGCAACATTAAATGGTTACAGATCAAGTTTAAAAAATTCAAATGTTACAATGAATTGCAGTGGNACATTATCAATAGATGANCTTNTAAATAAAAATACATCGATTTATCCTAATCCCTCTAAAGGAGTACTAAATATAACTTCNGAATATNAAATAAATAGAATAAGTATTAAAAACATGATTAACCAAGATATNTTAANACTTAATAATCNGATTNAATCTAAAATTAATNTNNCTANTTTAGAAAATGGNATGTATTTTATCTATGTTGATACAGAAATGGGTATTNTNTCAGAAAAAATCTTGTTGATCAAATAATGCTNAACANAAANATTGATATNAAATCAATTGATAATNGATATAAAAAAATTGTCAATAATATCATTAACAAAAAAAGAATTTCAGAAAATGAAGCAATACTTCTTTTAGATAATGCTCCACTATCANTNCTTGGTTCTCTTGCAAACTCNATTAGANAAGAAAAAAATAAAAATTATACATATTTCAANAAAAATATTCACATTGAACCTACAAATATTTGTGTCTTTGACTGTAAATTTTGCTCNTATTCAAGACTNTTAAAAAAANGANATGAAGGTTGGGAATATAGTATTGAACAAATGCTAGANAAGATNAAAAGTTATGATGAGGATAGCATTACAGAAGTTCATATTGTAGGNGGAGTTCACCCAAAAATGGGCCTAAATTATTTTGTAGATTTAATTAAGAAAATCAAATCCATTAGACCTAAATTACATATCAAAGCTTTTACAGCTGTTGAGTTAGATTACATGTGTAAAAAAGCTAAAGTTAGCTATAAAAAAGGTCTTAAAATGTTAAAAGATGCTGGACAAAANTCACTTCCAGGNGGAGGTGCAGAAATTTTTGCAGAAGATATAAGAAATAAGATATGTAAAGATAAGTGTACCAGTCAGGAATGGCTAAANATNCATGAATCAGCTCATGAATTAGGTATGCCTTCAAANGCCACTATGTTATACGGACACATTGAAAANTCTGAACATATTATCGATCANATGAGNAGACTTAGAGAACTTCAAGATAAAACTGGTGGATTNAATGCNTTTATTCCACTAAAATTTCGAAATAANAACAATCAGATGTCAGAAATTAGTGAAGCAAACTTAATTNATGATNTAAAGATATATGCTATTTCTAGAATTTTTCTTGATAATTTCAAACATATAAAAGCTTATTGGCCAATGATTGGAAAAAANGCTAGCCAAACTCTTCTGTCATTTGGAGTAGATGATATTGANGGAACTATTGATGATACNACAAAAATATATTCAATGGCTGGAGCAGAGGAACAACATCCAATAATGTCTACTGAGGAGATAACAACATTAATAACACAAACTGGTNAAATACCGGTTGAAAGAGATTCAATTTATAACGTAATTAAAACTTACTAGCTATTAGTATTTTGATTAATTGAATATTTNCTCCACTTATCTATTAACTTTTTAAAATCATTTGGAGGCTCTGAATCGAANTTNAATTTTTTATTTGTAATTGGATGAGAAAATTNTAGAGATTTTGCATGCAATGCTTGTCCGNNACANATTTTGAAACAATTTAAAACAAATTGTTTGTACTTGGCAAATACNGTTCCTCTTAAAACTTTCGCTCCACCATACTCAANATCATTAAAAAGNGGATGACCTATATGTTGAAAATGAGCTCTAATTTGATGAGTCCTNCCNGTATCTANCTTACATTCAATTAATGTAGTGTAATGAAATCTTTCTANAACTCTATAATGTGAGATAGCTTTTTTACCATTTTCAGAATTAGAAAANACTGTCATTATTTTTCNATTTTTTGGATGTCTTCCAATATTACCAGAAATAGTACCTTCATCATTTTCTAAATCTCCCCATACAAGTGCTATATATCTTCTNTCAATTTTTCTATCATAAAACTTTTTTGATAATATTGACATACTTGACTGATTTTTAGCTACNACAAGTAATCCTGAAGTATTTTTATCAATCCTATGAACTAATCCAGGTCTTTCTTTGTTTTCAGCTATAGGTAAATTTTTGAAATGATAAGTCAANGCATTTACTAATGTATTTTGACGATTACCATGTCCTGGATGNACAACCATNCCNGNATCTTTATTAATNATAATAATATCATTATCTTCATACTCTATATTGANAGGTATATTTTGAGCAACNAACTCATATGTNTCTTTGGGNNTATCATAAACAACAGTCACTNTATCATTACTCTTNACTTTATGATTGGATTTAACTACAATATTATTTACTTTAACNTGTCCAAGCTTAATTGCATTTTGAATTTTATTTCTAGTTGCAAATTCTATAAAATTTAATAAAAATTTNTCAACTCTTAAAGGTTTTTGACCTTTATCTGCAACAAACTTATAATGTTCATACTGTAAACTAGACATTTTTAGAACACNATCAANTTATTAAAATTNAATTTATTTTCAATATTAATAAAATACACTCCACTAGANAGTGAAAGTTTTTTTAATCTAGAATATGTNCCATAAAAAATCAAATTTCCACTCACATCATAAACTATAAGTTTATCATTATCTACTGCACAATCGATATTNAAAAATGAACTTGTTGGATTTGGATAAATTGAACAGTNCTGGATTTTANTATTAGTATGATTTATAATTTGCTTATTACTTAATATTGGCCTAATCATCCATGACCCTGGAAACTGTGAATTTGTCCATCCCGATCCAATATTATAATACATATATTGATTTGATAGTAAATTTTTATCTAAGCCTACATTAAGTAAATCATCTGATAATTGTTCCCACCCAATATAAAAATCTCCTGTTAATTGAAATATTGAATCTAGAAAATAAGTATGAAATTCATCCGTGATAGTGTGGACCGGATGCACCTGTTGTTGATAAATTATAGTGCTATTTGAAATATTTTTCCAAATTGTAAGCTTAAAAGGAATATTATTTGTAGAATCACCCATTTGAGGGAAGTACATTTGAATTGCTCTAAGTGTATCTGGTCTATTTAATTTAAAATGATATGCTAGCCTTGCACCTGAAACATTTATACCATACGCAGATTCAGCACTTCCATCATCATAAGAAAAGTGTGATAAAAATTTTTGAACTCTTTTTAATGTATCATTTTGTTTAAAATCATCTTGACCAGTTTCAATAATATGTTCAATATCAAAATAAACACTGTCTAAAATATTTGTATTAAAAACCGAGTTTTCTATTAAAATAGATGGATTTGTAAATGAAAATAAACCAATTGAATCATAACTAAAAACACTAACATTTCTCCAAGATCCTGTTAATGGATAATGTGAGGTTAAACTATTATTATTATAGACGTTATATTGATAGTCTACATTTATACTAGCGTTGTTATTTCTTAACTTAATATCAAGGGTATCTAACAACTCATTACTTGTTAACATACCTTCATTAAAGTGTAGCCATGGCATTTCATTATACCTTAATAAAAAACTTGGACAATTATATACAAAAGATACATCATTTAAAAAAGATGTATCAACACTAGAATTATATTGATCAATTTTAACATAATCTAAATTCCAATGATCAAAATTTCCAGATAATGTGGCCTTATTTATAAATCTAAACTGAAAATAGTCATGTAAGTACTCATTAGAATTAATTATAATAACTTTCTTCTTAAAACTAAGATTACTTGAGCCTTGCTTACTCCAAACCTTTTTCCAAACATTATTATTATTTTTAAATTCTAAAATTAATGAATCGTTTACCTCAGGAGCATCACCAAGACCTTGAGGTTGGTAATAAAATAAAAAATAAGCGGAATCAATATTATTCATCTTAATGTCACGTGACATCAATGTATCTGCATAACCTTCAGCATTAGAAATATTTATTGAATATGCAAAACCATTAGAATCTAATCCATCAAAGGTAGCTGTACCAATTGTTGGGGGTTCTATTGAATACGTTCGATTAACAAATACACTACTTTTTTTCCATAACAAATTATCAACATTTACTTTACTATAAGAAAAATCGTCAATAAATGGAAGATCTAATTGTGACAACTTATATGATGCATTTTTATTGTTGTTTTTTAAATAAGGATTGCTTACCAAACTACTAATTACTTCTTGTGAGTAAGAGGATAATAATATAAAACAATTAAAAAATAAAAAAAAATTAAATTTCATGTTAATCAGGATTTTCGAAAAATAGATCAATAGAAGATCCTATTTTAATAAAACTTTCTTCATCTTTAAACATTGGCTTCTGTTTATAAATAATTGCAATATTAGAATCCAAAACAGAATTTGTATAAATTTCTACACCAATATTAATTGACTTAGATTTTACAATAATATTTGCCTCTTCTCTTGTTAGTCCAATTAAATTAGGAATAAGAACTTTCTCATTTTTTAATCCCTCCCCTAATATTAAATCTATTTTAGAACCAACATATAATTCTTGACCTTCATTAATTTTAAGTCCATTAATTTCACATGATAACACCTTGTTAACCGCAATATCAGGAATATAAAACAACTCTCCTATTTCTAAATCATATTGTTGTAACTTTCTTACCGCTTGTCTTAAAGAAAGGTCATATATATCGGGAAATTCAACTTTTTTTGATCTTTTCGCATTTATAGTTAAATATATTCTTCTATTTTTTTTTACAAAAGATGAATCTTTTGGTATTTGATTAACACAAATACCTTTTTCACGAGATCTATCGTAAATTGAATCAATAATTATGTATCTCAAATTATGAGCTTTAGCAATAGAATCAACATCATCCAAAGTATAGTTTGAAAAATTTGGAACCAATATTTTTTTATTATGTAATGTGTAAACATCTAATGAATACAACCAAATGAAAAACAAAATAAATAAAGTAACTAAAGCTAATCCAGTATGCTTGAGATAAATATTGTTTTTAAAAAAAATAATAATTTGTTTTAGCATTAATATTTTTGATTACTCTTCCAAAAATATAAAATTATAGAGATATAAATGTTTTAGATTTTTAATAAAAATGTTTTAGATTTGTTTTAAATGAAATTAAAGAAAAAAAATATTGCGATATTAGCAGGAGGAGATTCTGCAGAACACGAAATATCACTCTCTAGCGCTAATACTGTACTAAAAGAAATTGACAAAACACTCTATAATCCTTTTTTAATACATTACAAGAGTAATAGCTTTTTAGCACTTTACAAAAACAAAAAAATAAAATTAGATAAAAAAGACTTTTCATTTGAACATGAAAATAAAAAATATAAATTCAACAAGGTGTTTATCGTAATACATGGTCCACCAGCAGAAAACGGTGAAATTCAAAATTATTTTAAAAATTTAAATATTCCTCATTCAACATGTTCTAGCAGTGTTTCAAAGCTAACTTTTAATAAATATTTATGTAATAAAAAACTGGTTTCGTTAGGATTTAATTGTGCAAAATCTATATTATACATAGAAAACTCAAAATTTGAAGAATCTCATA
>NZWA01000034.1 GCA_002697505.1 Flavobacteriales bacterium
GAACAACACTTGGGTATAATTCTGGAAGAATGAAAAATGGATGGGGCTATACTATTGCTGGCTCATATAAACAAAGTGATGGCTTCGTAGATCAAACATGGTCGGAAGGTTATTTTTATTATTTAAAAATTCAAAAAGAGATAGGTAAACACATTCTAAGTTTATCTGCAATGGGAGCTCCACAACAGCATGGACAGAGATCATACAAGAGAGATATAGCAACCTACGATACGTCATATGCTAGAGAACTTGGAGATACATCAGATTTTTCTCAAAGAGATTTTATAAATAAAGGGATTCAATACAATTTACATTGGGGTTATTTGGATCGTTGGATTTTAGATAGCAATGGAGACACAATTCATAATAAAGAAATTTTAAATACCAAACAGAACTATTATCACAAACCACAATTTTCTTTAAGAGATTTTTGGACAATAAACAAAAGACTATATATGTCAAATATATTATATGCGTCAATAGGAAATGGTGGAGGAACAAGCATAAGTGGCAGTGCATATGATGATTTCGGTCAATATAATCTTCAAGCAGTCTATAATGGTAATTTAGGTCCATTTAGTATTGACCCAACATATTCTGATTCTGAACATAAATCTGGAAGTTATTTAAAATCATCAATTAATAATCATTATTGGTATGGTGCGTTATCGACATTAAATTATCAATATACAGAGAACATTGATTTATCAGGAGGTCTTGATTTTAGATATTACAAAGGAGAGCATTATAGAGAGATTTACGATTTGCTAGGTGGGGATTATGCTATTGTAAACGATGATGCTACACAATTATCTTCTGTTAAAAGAGTTGGAGATAAAATTGGATACCACAATGATGGTTTAGTTAAATGGGGAGGTGTTTTTACACAGTTAGAGTATAAAAACCCTGTTTTAAGTACATTCATTAATTTATCAGCCTCTAACTCGGGATATAAAAGAATTGATTATTTCAAAAAGAAGGATCTAGTTTTAGAAGATACTACCTTAACACAAGTTTTAGGAACACACCCATACTTTGGGGAATTAGTTTCGGATACAATTGATTATAATGGGGTCGAATATACTATTAAATCTGAAGAAGCAAGAACATCATCATCTGACTGGAAATGGATAGTGGGCTATACTATAAAGGCGGGTGCTAACATAAATATCAATTCAACAAATAATATTTTCTTTAATTCTGGCATAATATCGAAAGCACCAAGATTTAATAATGTGTACGATTATGACAATAATTTATATAGTAACATTAAAAATGAAATTGTAAAGGCTGTTGAAGGTGGCTATTCTTATAGGTCGCCATTTTTTTCCGCTAATCTAAATGCATATTATACCATATGGGAAAATAAACCAACTAAAGGAATTTCATATGTAAATCAAGATGATATACTTATAAAAGGTAATATTAATGGTATGAATGCTCTTCATAAAGGGATAGAGTTTGATATGATTTATAAATTAAATAATCAAATTAGTATTGAAGGCCTTGTTTCTTTAGGCGATTGGATTTGGACATCATCAGATACGATAAGGCTTTTAGATGAAAATAATAGTCCTATTTTAGATCAAAACAATAATCCAATTGATACCGCTTTTGATGCTGACGGGGTTCATGTGGGGGATGCGGCTCAAACACAATTTGGATTAAGTCTTAGGTATGAACCAAATTCAAAAACATATATCAAAATTAGAGCAACACATTTTGATAAACATTATGCTGATTTTGATCCATTATCTTTATATCAAGATAATGCAGGAAGAGAAAGTTGGATGCTACCATCATACCAGTTATTAGATTTACATTGCGGAAGAAAAATAAAAATACATGATAATTTAAAGCTAGATGTTAGATTAAGTGTATTAAATTTGTTGGATGAATTGTATATTTCAGATGCTCAGAATAATGATCCGTATAATTCTAAATATCAAGATTTTGATGCAAAATCTGCTGGAGTATTTTTTGGTTTTGGAAGACGATATAACATGTCATTAAAAATTAACTTTTAATTAAAAATATGAAAAAAATTATTTTTTTAACAATCTTAAATATAGCTTTTAATTCAGTAATAGCCCAAGTTGATATAGCTACAGCTAGAAACCAGGGAATAGGTGCAAATGTGACGATTACAGGAATTGTTACTAATGGTGATGAGTTGGGTGTAATAAGATATATACAAGATAATACTGCTGGAATGGCTCTGTATGATGCCTCATTGTCTAGTTTTCAAAGAGGAGACGAGGTTACTGTAAGCGGCACACTTGTTGATTATAATGGTTTGTTGGAAATGAATCCTGTAAATTCAAACAGTATTAATTCAAGCGGAAATACGCTTAGCCCACAAATAGTTACACCAAATCAAATTGGAGAATCAACCGAATCTGAATTAGTTCAAATAGACAATGTCATTTTTAATAATGGTGGGGCAGTTTTTACAGCAAATACTACATTTGATTTTACCTCAAATAATCAAACTGGAAGAATATATATTAAAACAGGCCATACTCTTGTTGGTAGATTAATTCCAATGGGTCCTGTGACACTTATTGGTATATCTTCTCAGCATACTTATTCAGTTCCTCCAGTTGGAGATTATCAAATATTACCTAGAGACACAAATGATATAGTTCAAGCTGGAAGTATTGTTTTTACATCGGGGGTAACTCAATCTAACATAACAACTTCTAGTTTTGATTTAAGCTGGAGTACTTCGCTACCATCATCCACAAATTGTAATTATGATATTAATACAAATTTATCAAACACTATAAATAATGCTGGAGCTAATCAGCTTCATACAATTTCTCTTACAGGATTACAGCCGGCAACATTTTATTACGTCGAGTGCTACTCAGTAAATGGTACTGACACAGCTTTTTCCTCAACTGGTATTTATTCAACAGCATCTAATTCGTCGGGTAAGATAAGACCATATTTTAATTATTCAGTTGACAACTCATTTTCAACTGGTGTAGATGCGCAAAATATAGGTTCTGCTTTTAGAGATACAATTGCTGCTTACATTGATCTTGCCCAAAATACTTTGGATATTTGTGTATATAACGCTTCTTCAGTTTTTTTAGCTAACGCAATTAATGATGCCTATGATAGAGGAGTTCAAGTAAGATATATCGCGGATGATGATGCTCAAAATTTAATGCTTCCCAATTTAGATCCAAATATACCAGTTGTTATTAGAGATCCATCACCAGCAGGCATTATGCACAATAAATTCATAATTGTTGATGCAAATTCAGTAAATAATTCTTGGGTTATGGGGGGGTCAACTAATTGGACAGATCCAAGTAACTTATTAAATGATTATAATAATATAATTTTTATACAAGATCAAGCTATAGCAAAAGCTTATACATTAGAATTTGAAGAAATGTGGGGAGGAGTTTTTGGTACACACAAGTTAGATAATACACCTCATAAGTTTAATTTGAACGGTATAAATGTTGAGGTTTATTTTTCTCCATCAGATAGAACAACATCAAAAATTTTAGATTTGATTAAAACTGCAAATCAAAGTGTAGAGTTTGGTTTGCTTAGTTTTACAAGAGATGATTTAGGAGATGCTATAATTGATCAAGACATTCAGTTTGGTGTCACTGTTCGAGGAATTATTGAAAGTAAAAACAGTTCAAATGGAGGAGAGTATGATAACTTAGTTGCAGCNAATGTTAATGTTCGTTCTCATGAAGGAGTTACACATCAGTTTCATCATAAATATTTAATTGTAGATGCAAATCTAACNANGTCAAANCCAGCTGTTTTAACAGGTTCTCATAATTGGAGTAATAATGCCGANAATAATTCNGATGAAAANACNATAATTATATATGATCACACTATAAGCAATATATACCTTCAAGAATTTGANNAAAGATGGAGTGAANTATCTACNACTTCAATTAATGATTATTCNGACNCTAAGNTAAGTATATATCCAAATCCTTCAAATCAAGTTATATTCATTGATAGTGAAAATGAAATAAAAAATATAAGTGTGTTTACTGCTGAGGGGAAGTTAATCAAAACTACTAAAGATATAAATATTACTATTGAAAATAGTGGCGTATATTTTATTAAAGTTGAGACTATTGAAGGAAATACTTATCAAAAAGTAGTGGTTGAATAACAATTATTGATAATTTAAAGCTTAAAATTTTCCATAAATTTAGTTGTGTAGACACCTTTTCTAAATTGTTCATCTTTCATTAATTTTTGATGAAATGGAATAGTTGTTTTGATTCCTTCTATTACAAATTCATCTAAAGCTCTTTCCATTTTTGAAATAGCTTCTTCTCTGGTTTGAGCAACAGTTATTAGCTTTGCAATCATTGAATCATAAAACGGAGGTATAACATAGTTTGTGTAAACATGAGTATCAATTCTTATTCCATGTCCGCCAGGAGCATGAAAATTAGTTATTTTTCCAGGTGAAGGTCGGAAATCTTTCTCAGGGTCCTCTGCATTTATTCTACATTCAATTGCATGTAATTGTGGTATGTAGTTTTTTCCAGAAATTGTAATACCTGCAGCTACCTTTATTTGTTCTTTAATTAAATCATAATCAATTACTTCTTCTGTGACTGGATGTTCAACTTGAATCCTTGTATTCATTTCCATAAAATAAAAATCTCTATGCTTATCAACAAGAAATTCTACTGTACCTACACCTTCATACTTTACTGCTTCAGCAGCTTTAATAGCTGCTTCTCCCATTCTTTTTCTAAGTTTAGTAGTCATAAAAGGTGATGGAGTTTCTTCAGCTAATTTTTGGTGTCTTCTTTGTATTGAGCAGTCTCTTTCTGAAAGATGTGCTGCTTTACCAGTTTTATCACCAATAATTTGAATTTCAATATGTCTAGGGTCTTCAATAAATTTTTCCATATACATCCCNTCATTNGCAAAAGATGCTTTTGCTTCTTGCTTAGCACTTTTCCACGCATCTTCTAAATCATCTTCTTTCCANACTAAACGCATACCTTTACCTCCACCTCCAGCAGTTGCTTTNAGCATTANAGGATANCCGATTTTTTTTGCNAGCTCTTNACAATTTTTAAAATTNNGTATAATACCTTTAGANCCTGGAATTGTTGGAACACCTGCTTTTTNCATNGTTTGCTTNGCAGCTGCNTTATCNCCCATTCCTTTAATCATTTTNGGAGAGGCNCCAATAAATTTTATTCCATTTTCTTTACAAATCTTTGAAAAATTTTCATTTTCNGATAGAAAACCATANCCNGGATGAATTGCATCGGAATTAGTTATTTCTGCCGCGGCAATTATATTTGAAATTTTTAGATATGACTCTGANCTNGCTGCAGGNCCAATGCANACAGCTTCATCTGCAAATCTAACATGTAAACTGTCGGCATCNGCTTTTGAATANACAGCAACAGTTTTTAAACCCATTTCNTTGCATGTACGAATNATTCTTANTGCGATTTCACCTCGATTGGCAATTAAAACTTTTTTAAACATGTGTATAAATATTTATGCTGGATCAATTAAAAATAATGGTTGGTCAAACTCAATTGGAGTTGCATCGTCAACTAAAACTTTAATAATAGTTCCAGAAANTTCTGCTTCAATTTCATTAAATAATTTCATTGCNTCAATTATACATAAGGTNTCTCCTTCTTTGATTTTATCACCAACATTAGCAAATGGAGGGTTTTCTGGAGATGATGAACGATAAAATGTTCCTATCATTGAAGCATTAATCGTTATATATTTTGAATCATCTGTTTCAGATNTTGATTGTTCTTTNNTTTCGTTNTTTTCNNNANCAATATTTTGAGCAANAGGTTGNGTGTTTGTTTCAGTTTGAGGAACCACTNTAGGTTGTGATTGTGCCTGGTGAATAATTTTGACTGCATCNTCAGAAACTTCGCCTCGTCTTTTTTTAGGTGGTGATTTTATTGAAATTTTGACATTATCAATTTCTAAATCAACTTCNGTTGCACCAGATTTTGCAACAAACTTAATTAGTTCTTGTATTTCTTTAATATCCATTTTTTAATTGTTTTGTGCAAAAAAAGACATTTTTATGTAAAAATTGATGGTTTTTTTNAAAAAAAGAGANANATTATGAATTNTANGCCCATTTTAGANATANAGANCCCCAAGTAAATCCTCCACCAAATGCAGCTAGTATTAAGTTGTCACCAACNTTAAGCTTTTTTTCCCACTCCCACAAACATAAAGGTATTGTTCCATTNGTAGTATTTCCATATTTTTCAATATTTACCATTACTTTTTCATTNCCTACNCCCATTCTACGTGCAGTTGCATCAATTATTCTTTGATTCGCTTGATGAGGTACAAGCCATGAAACATCATTAGCAGATAAATTATTTTTTTTCATAATCTCTTCAGAAACATCTGCCATCGACGTAACGGCAGCTTTAAACACTGTTTGTCCATCTTGCCATACAGAATGTTCTTTTGCATCTACTGTTTCATAACTTGCAGGTTTTGCAGAACCCCCAGCTTTCATGTGTAAGAATTCACTACCAGAACCATCACTTCTTAGGATAGCGTCCTGTACCCCCAAACCTTCTTGGTTTGCTTCAAGCATTATTGCTCCTGCACCATCACCAAATATTATACATGTTGCACGGTCTTCATAATTAATAATAGATGACATTTTATCAGCACCAACTACAATTACTTTTTTATAAGTTCCTGTCTCAATGAATTTTGANGCTGTTGAAAGNGCATATAAAAAGCCTGAACAAGCGGCCATTAAATCATANGCAAAGGCGTTAGAAGCACCTNTTTTATCAGCAATAATACATGCTGTTGAAGGAAATATCATGTCAGGAGTTGCAGTAGCACAAATAATTAAATCAACTTCTTTCGCGTCAATTTTAGTCTTTTTNAAAAGNCCATTAACTGCCTCTACTCCTAAAACAGATGTNCCCTTTCCTTCNCCNTTGAGAATTCTTCTTTCTTTNATNCCTGTTCTTGTTGTAATCCATTCGTCATTTGTGTCAACAATTTTTTCAAGNTCNTTATTTGTTAAGATGTAGTCTGGAACATATCCATTTATTCCGGTAATAGCTGCAGTTATTTTCATTATTCTATTGTNTTCATTATTTTTGATGTTAGTTGAGCTTGTAATACTACTTTTGATTGNAAAATCATATTTTTAATTGCAATTTCATTTGAAATTCCATGACCAATAATTACTGGTTTAGTTAATCCAAGTATTGGTGTCCCNCCATAGTTTTCATANTTAAATCGTTTAAANTAATCATCTAATTTTTTTCTTTTNGCAACTAAGTTGTAAAATCCTTCTGCTTGTTTTANGACAATATTTCCTGTAAAACCATCACATACAATAACATCTGTTTCTGATTCAAATATATTATTAGCCTCTATATTTCCTATAAAATTATAATCTTTAGANCCATGCATAAGACCATAAGCAGTTTGGGTTAACATATTTCCTTTAGTTTTTTCCTCTCCTAGATTTAACAAGCTTACTTTTGGATCTTTTATGTNATANACATTTTNTGCATATAAAGANCCTAAAACTCCAAATTGATANAAAACATCNGCNTTGCAATCNGCATTAGCNCCAACATCTAATAAAACAGCTACTTTACCATTTAGTTTTGGAAGAACCGTTGCTATTGAAGGTCTAATGACTCCCCTAATTGGTTTTACCGTGTAATATCCACCAATAAACATCGCTCCAGTATTACCTGCAGATGCAAACGTATCTATCTGATTTTTCGCAAGATATTCAAACCCCTTGTAAATACTTGAATCTATTTTGTTTTTGAAAGCTTTTGTGGGATGTTCTCCCATTTCAATAATTTCAGAACAATCAATTATTTCAATTAAATCATTATTGAAATCATACTTATTTAGTTCAGAAGTTATTTTTTTTTCTTGACCAAATAAAAATAATTTTTCGTCTTTATGAAAATGTTCTAAAGCAAGAACAGCTCCTTCAATTGTTTTATTGGGGGCAAAGTCGCCTCCCATTATATCTATGCCAATTTTCATAGAAGAGGGTAATTTTTAAAATTACAAATCTTTATTTAGCGTTAGAAGTAACTAGCTTNCCTCTATAATAAAGTTTNCCTTCATGTTCATGAGCATGATGATATANATGTGATTCNCCTGTTTCCTGACAGGTTTTAANTGTTTTTTCACTAGCNTTATAGTGGGTTCTTCTTTTATCTCTNCTTGTTTTAGAGATTTTTCTTTTAGGATGNGCCATATTTTAATTTACTTTAAAAATTTAATTTTTTTAATTCCTTCCATCTTTCATCTACAACCTTCTTTTTNGTACTATATTGTTCTATTAATTTTAACATTTCTTGNTCACAATTATCTTTTCCATCTTCACATGTTTTTTTNTTTGGAATTGATAAAANAATTAATTCAAANAAAATTTCTTTAATACATANTTTGTTTGNATTATTTTTAACATAAATAANATCATCTAANGATNTTTTATTNTCATCAGTANATTCAATTAAGAANTTAGATGTAGAAGAAATNGGTAATGATATTTTTGAAGAGCATGANTCACATAACAAATTATTAATNTTTCCACTGATTTCAATGCACAAACTATCTCTGTGANCTTTCTTATTCAAAATAACGTTAGCNTCAATTTCAGCATCNGTTATTTCNGATTTNTCAAATAAACTAAAGAACGATTNGTTAATATTAAATTTATAGAAGTGCTTACCAATATTAATNTTTTTATATTTAATTTGATAATCACTCATATGAATGAATTTTTAACGAATGCAAAGATATAAATATATTCCAATGAAAANTTTTAGGCATATNATTTATTTTTTGGTNTTTTAAGTTTCAATAAATAATTTTCGTTGNTTATAAATTTCNCANGCTAAAAAAACNGCTTGGCGAAATGAATTTTCATTAGCAAGTCCTTTTCCAGCTATTTCAAANGCAGTACCATGAACAGGAGATGTNCGTATTATNTCTAATCCTGCTGTAAAGTTTACACCAGAGTCAAATGCTAANGTTTTAAATGGAATAAGACCTTGATCGTGATACATTGCTAAAANACCATCAAANGCAGATAGATTTTTAGTTGTAAAAAAACTATCGGCTGAGTAAGGCCCAAATACNANCANNCCTTNATCTTTANTATCATNAATTGCTGGAATAATAATCTCAATTTCCTCATTNCCAAGCATACCANTTTCACCAGCGTGAGGATTTAATCCTAAAACAGCAATTTTTGGTTTGACTTTACCAAAATCCTTTTTTAAAGAATTGTTTAGTATCAATAAATTTTCAATAATATTTTGTTTNGATATATAGTTTTTTACGTTANATAANGATGTNTGTCCTGTTAGGCATGCAATCTTCATAACTTCACTTACCATNATCATTAGTGAATTNCCATTAAAATTATTTTNCAAGTATTCAGTATGTCCAATNAAATCANTTTTATTTTTTTGTATCGATGATTTATTAATAGGAGCTGTTACTAATGCATCTATTTTATTTTTTTTATANGCATCAATTGCANAATCAATAGANTTTATTGCATTNTNNCCNCCNTCAANATTTTTCTCNCCTATNTTNACATTACNTTTNTTTTTAAGAACTTCCAACAAATTAATTTTGTTATGTTTTAAATTNTTTAAATNTCTTACTACATTGAAATTAANNTTATGAATTTGTAATATTTTTTTATGNTGAGATAATATTTNATTTGAACCAAAAATTATAGGAGTACAAAAATCTAACATTCTNTTGTCTTTGAACGTTTTAAGTATTATTTCAATTCCAATACNATTTGAATCTCCAATAGTGATNCCTAATTTAGTTTTCATTTTTTGTTTTATTTTTAATGAATTCATATAATAAACGAACACCCATTCCTGTAGCNCCNTTACCTCTGTANCCATACTCTGATTTTGAATATACACAAGATAAGTCTATNTGNATCCANGGGAAATCAATAAAATGAGATAAGAACTTTCCTGCAGTTATTGCNCCTGCATATGGACCNCCTAAATTTTTTATATCAGCAATNTCAGACTTTATAAGCTCATCATAATCNTCCCAAAATGGAAATTCNGCTAGTCTTTCATGAACTTTCAATCCAANTTTTTTTAGATTCTCATGTTCATNATGTGCATNTTTATGCATACTAACAAAACCATAATTTCCAATAGCAGCTACNGCTGAACCTGTTAGTGTAGCTAAATCAATAACTAGNTTTGGATCATATTTTTTTGCANAACTTAACGCATCAGCTAATANCATCCTNCCNTCAGCATCAGTGTTCATAACTTCTACAGTCTTTCCANTATGCATGGTTATAACGTCTCCAGGTGCGTAGGCNTTNCCTGAAGGNCTATTATCTGTTGCGGGATTTAAACCGANAANATAATANGGTAATTTATTTGANGCTATTGCNTGTATTGCACCAATAACTGTTCCNGCTCCACCCATATCAATTTTCATTAAGTCCATAGAATTTGCAGTTGGCTTTAANCTNAATCCACCCGTNTCATANACAACACCCTTTCCNANAAAAACTATTGGTTTTTTGTTTTTTGCATTTTTNGGCTTCCATTCCATTATNGTAAANGTTGGNTCNTCTAAACTACCCTTATTAACTGCAAGAAGTCCACCCATTTTCAAGCTTTCAATTTTCTTTTTATTNAACACCNTAGTNTTAATATTGAATTTTTTNCCAATNTTTTTTGAGGCATTAGCTAAATCNTTAGCAGTTAGGTGAGAAAAAGGNTCATTCACNAAATNTCTAGTAAAAAANACTGCATTTATAATATTTTGTAATTCAATAATATCNTGNCTTTCAACTTTTTCACATAAATAAATTGTCTTTAATTTAATAGCTTNNGGATTNNTTTGATGCTTTAAAAACTGATAACTTGAAAGNGCTAATCCTTCAGCAATCTTTAATGTGAGNTTTTTATTCTTATNATTGNTTTTATGATTATCGATAATNTGTATTGATGTTAATTCTGATNCTTTTTTAAATANTTGATGNCCAAGCATTCTAAGGNTTTCGTCTTGNTTATTTTNATNAATATTTTTTTCGTAATTAATNATNAATAATTGTCTGCTATACTGATTAATTTGAGTGATTTCTTTTTTTGATTTTTTTATAAAATTNATTTCAGNTATTGTTAGNTTAAANTNGNTTAAATCNGAGTTTTTATCATTTAAAACAATTAAATNATCTTTTTTAGTAAACGACTTTTTCTTTTTGATTAGTATCTTCATAAAATTATGTAATTTTGATTGCGTAAAATTACAATTTTATGNATAAAAANACGATAGTTTTAAAAGCTCTTAATCAAGAATTCTTAACAATCGAAGAAGGNCTATATTTGTTTGATTATCTTCCAACNCCTGAACTAATGTGGGTAGCAAATGAAATAAAAAAAGATTTGCATCCTTCAAATAAAATCACATGGCAAATTGATAGAAATGTAAATACAACTAATGCGTGTATTGCAAATTGTAAGTTTTGTAATTTTTTTAGAGTTCCGGGTCACAAAGATGTATATATAACTGATTTAAATACTTACAAAAAAAAAATTGAAGAGACAATTAAGTACGGAGGAGATCAACTTCTATTACAGGGNGGGCATCACCCAGAGCTTGGGCTTGAATTCTACGTAAACTTATTTAAAACNTTAAAAGAANATTATCCNAAAATAAAATTNCATGCNNTAGGNCCTCCNGAGATNGCNCATATATGTAAANTAGGTAANTANTCACATGAANTTGTNCTTNAAAAATTAAGNNATGCCGGCATGGANAGNATGCCTGGTGCAGGAGCAGAAATTTTATCNGATAGAGTTAGAAGATTAATTTCTAAAGGAAAATGTACTGGNCAAGAATGGTTAGATATAATGCGGACTGCCCATAAACTTGANATTACAACTTCTGCAACTATGATGTTTGGTCATGTTGAGACTAAAGAAGAACGTTTTGATCACCTTGTNAGAATTAGAGAAGTTCAAGAGGAAAAACCAAAAAATGCTAATGGNTTTTTAGCTTTTATTCCATGGCCATTTATGGATGATGGAACANTATTAAAAAAAGTCAAAGGAATAAACAATTCNTGTACTCAAGATGAATATTTAAAAACTATAGCAATCTCAAGAATAATGCTTCCAAANATNAAAAANATACAAACATCGTGGTTAACCGTTGGTGGAGAAACGGCTCAGTTAACTCTTCATGGTGGGGCAAATGATATGGGTTCAATTATGTTAGANGAAAATGTNGTTTCAGCGGCAGGAGCTCCACACAGATTNACCGCTAATTCAATTCAAAAATGTATTGAAGAAGCAGGATTTGTTCCCNAACTTAGAACTCAATTATATAAAGAANGAGTTATGCCAAAAATGGTTGAACAAAAAATAAATTATTGATTATGTTTACTGGAATTATTGAAGATATTGCTACTGTTGTTAATTTAAAAAAAGATAAAGAAAACTTAAATATNACATGTAGTTCNAATATTACTAATGAGTTAAAAATTGACCAAAGTCTNTCNCATAATGGAATATGCTTAACNGTTGTAGCAATTGAAAANAATNATTATACTGTAACAGCAGTTAAAGAAACNNTACAAAAAACAAANCTATCNAATTTAAANCTTAATGATAAAATAAATTTGGAAAGAAGTCTGAAGTTAANTGANAGACTAGATGGTCATATAGTNCAAGGTCATGTTGATCATACAGCAAGTTGTAAAAATATAGTTGAACAAGAAGGNTCATATTTNGTAATTTTTGAATTTNAAAAAAATCAAAATATTATTGTNAACAAAGGTTCTATATGTGTTAACGGTGTAAGTTTNACAGTNGTTGAANCAAGTGANAANACTTTTAGTGTGGCAATTATTCCATATACATGGAAACATACAAATTTTAAGTATTTNAAAAAAGGTACCATTGTAAANATTGAGCATGATGTNATAGGAAAATATTTNCAAAAAATANTTNATAAAAATAANAAATGAGAAANAAAATATTAATACTAGGTTCTGGTGAGCTTGGNAAAGAATTAGTTATTGCATTNCAAAGATTAGGACAGTATGTTATTGCTGTAGATTCATATGAAAATGCTCCTGCTATGCATGTTTCGAATGATCATGAGGTTATAGACATGCTNGATGGTNNCATNCTAGACAAAATAGTAGATAAGCATAAGCCTGANATAATTGTTCCAGANGTAGAATCAATTCGTACTGAAAGATTTTATGAATATGAAAAAAAAGGNTNTAAAATTGTTCCATCTGCGAAAGCAGCAAACTTCACAATGAATAGAAAAGCAATTAGAGATCTTGCAGCAAAAGATCTTNGNGTTAAAACAGCAAAATACAGTTATGCTTCAACATATTCNGAGTTTCAAACAGCTATAAAAAAGTGTGGAATACCNTGTGTAGTNAAACCGTTAATGTCNAGTTCTGGTAAGGGNCAATCTGTTATNAAAAGTGAAAGTGANNNTAAATTNGCATGGGANTATGCNTTAAAAGGATCNAGAGGAGATTTGATGGAAGTAATTGTAGAAGAGTTNATTAAATTTGACTATGAAATTACTTTGTTAACAGTTACTCAAAAAAATGGAAAAACATTGTATTGNCCACCAATTGGTCATAGGCAAGAAAGNGGAGATTATCAAGAAAGTTGGCANCCTAAANNAATGAAAAAAGAATTGCTAAATGAAGCGTGTCANATTGCAAATAAAATTACNAAATCTTTAAAGGGNAATGGAATATGGGGTGTTGAGTTTTTTATAAAGCAAAACGAAATATTTTTTTCAGAACTTTCTCCAAGACCACACGATACAGGNATGGTAACTTTAGCTAAAACTCANAACTTTAATGAATTTGAACTTCANGCTAGAGCTATTTTAGAACTTCCAATTAATGAAATAAAACATTTAAACAATGGTGCTTCAGCTGTAATACTTGCAAGTGAAAAAAATAATGAATATCCTAATTTTGTTGGATTAGAAAATGNTTCAATAATTCCAAACACAGATTTTAAGATTTTTGGAAAACCAAAATCTAGANCATATAGAAGAATGGGTGTTGCTTTAGCGTATGGANATAATGATGTCNAGGAGCTAGTTAAAAANGCNAAAATGGTAGCCAGTAAAATTATTGTCAAATAGGNTTTTAAAGTTCAATTCCATAATAAAACTCTAAAACCTTTATNTTAAAGANATAATCGTATTTNCTTTTGATTAGTTCAGATTGAGCATTNTCATATTGTTNNTGAATTTGTAAAAAATCTAATGTATTTATGGCACCATTCTTAAATCTTTCCTTNGCATAATCATATGCTGTTTCTCTTGCNTGAAAAGTTTTAATNGAAGCTTCAAATGTTTTAGATGCTCCTTNNGCATTTTTTAATGANTGATAGATTAAGTTTTCTAAATCAAGTTTTGCTTGCNGCAATAANTTTTCAGACTTTAAAATGTTTAATTTACTTTTCTTAATATTAGTTTGAGTATTTAAATTNTTAAAAACGGGTATTGATAATTGTAATCCATATGTTTTTCCAATATTTTCATCAAATTGAGTTTTTACAGACTCTGAATTTCCAAATAAAACTCTTGANTTGTATGAATAAAATGCATTAACTGATGGTTGAATCATAGTGTATGCTAATTCTTTATTTTTTTTTGCAATTTGCAGATTTTTCTCAGCGATTTTAACATCACTTATTTTGTTAAGAGCAGTATTGAATATATCTTGTGGATCTTTTGTAAGTATAACTGAATTTGGCAATTCGAATTCATCATAATTTATATCAAAGTTCGAAATATCATCAATTAATAAAATTTGTGCTAAAGAAATTTTAGACAATAAAAGATTATTTTTTGCAACAATTAAANTTTCCTCCTTTTTTGCCAAGTTAGCTTCAATTTCCAATAAATCTCCTTTAGATATTATTCCATTTATATATTTTTCTTTAGCGATTTTTAATTCCTCTTGAGCTACATTTAATTGTCTATTTTGAATATTTACATTTTCATTATTAAATAAAATCTGCAAGTATGAGTTTACAATCAAAAGAGAAATATCTTCTTTAATTTTTTCAGTTTGTAANTTATTAGATTGTTTAATAAGACTTGNTCTTTGAAGATTCTTTATGTTAGATAAGCCATTGTAGAGNTCTACACCAATACTTAAGGAGCCGTTTGCTGATTGAAGAATTTGATCTGCAAAAAGTCCTGTAGTTATATCTTGTGTTAATCCACTACTCCAGGAATTATTTGCACTAATGTTAATATTTGGTAAAAAATCTCCTACAACACTTAATCTGTCTGCTTCACTTAACTTCAGTTCAATTAAAGAATTTTTAATTGAAATATTTTTTTCAATTCCTCTATAAANACATTCNTTGAGAGTATAAATATCTTGTCCATTTACACTTTTAAAAGTGTAAANTGTTAAAAGCAATAAGTAAAATAGATTTTTTANACTTACCATTTAGAAATTTTATTAGGTTTTGTAATATCCCATACTTTGATTTTATCTTCANNTTCAACTCCAGAAACAATTTCAATATTTATTCCGTCAGATATTCCAATTTCAATATTTTTTCTAACAAAGTTTTGTTTGCTAGTTTCAATTTCAACATATGGCTCCTTAGTTTTTAAATCGTATTGTATTACAGCTTCAGGCAAAGCATTTATATTGGTTTTGCTATTTGTAATAATAGTTGCATTAGCACTGTATCCAGCTCTAACAATATATTCATCATCAAGAAAAACCTCTCCTTCAATTTTAAATTGAACAGCACCAGCTTCATCAACACCTTTTGGTGCAATAAATACTAATTTAGCGGGATAAAACTTTTGCTCGATTGCAGCAAGTGTTATAATTAAGTCCATATTTTTTTCTAGCTTACTTACTTCACCTTCATCAACTTTTCCTTCAAAAATCATAACATTTAAGTTTGCAATAGTTGCAATAGTAGTTCCTTGATTGAAAGTGTTAGCTTGAATTACTTGGTCACCTTTTTTTACAGGTATTTCTAAAATTGTTCCTGAGACTGTTGCTCTAACATTAGTATTGGCTATACTTGATCCTTCAGTAGACCCTAATTTAATTATCTGCAAATCACTTTCTGCATTAGTTAAATTTTGTTGAGCTTGATTGTATTGTAATTCAATATTATTAAATGCTTGTTCTGAAATTATACTTTGGTCAAATAATTTTTTATTTCTGAAATATTCTATTTCGGCATTGTTAAATACAATCTCAGCATTCTTAAGACGCCCTTCAGCATTATTTAGTGCTTGCTCATCTGGAACTACTTTAATGACTGCTAATAAATCACCCGCTCTAACTTCATCTCCTTCATTAATTAAAATTTTATCTATAATTCCAGGTATTTGAGGTTTAATTTCTACTTCATCTTTTGGAACTACCTTACCAGTTGCTACTATTTTAGTTTCAATAGTTTCTTTTTGTAATTTGACAGTTTTATATTCAGTGATGTCTTTTTTATTTGATTTAATAAAAAATAAGGTTGCAAATACTATTCCTAGTGTTAAAAATAACACAATAATTTTTTTAAAATACTTCATTTTTTCATTTTTTTATTCGTCTCTTAGCGCATCAATTGGCCTTATACTTATTGCTTTTTCTGCTGGAACAAAACCTATCAATGTTCCTAGCCCAATCATCATTAAAAGTGCTGCAAATATATAATTTAAAGGAACAGTGGCATTTGTAAATGGAATATCTTCTAAATTTTGTGTTACAATATTAATAACACATAAAATAAATGCTCCTAGAATAATGCCAATAATACCTGCTATAATTGTTAAAAAAACAGATTCCAGTATTATTTGTTTTCTTATGTGATTTGGACTAGCACCAATAGCTCTTCTAATTCCAATTTCTTTGGTTCTTTCTTTAACAGAAATTAGTAATATATTCCCAATACCTATAACACCTGCAATTATTGTTGCCACTCCAATTAAAAGTGAAATAAACGACATGCCGTTGGCAAAATTTTTAATTCTTGTAAATAATGCACCTAAGTTAAATGCGCCAATAGCTCTTTCGTCATCTGGATGAACACTATGAATCTTTTTTAATAAATTCTTAACTTGTCTTTCAACCTTTAAAATATCTACATCATCAAATCCTGCAATTAATAAAAAGCCAACTATATCTCCAGTATTGTATAATCTCTTGAATGTTGAGAAAGGAACATGAATATCTCCATCATTTGCAAAGCTGCCCCCTCCTTCGTCAACAAATTTATGTATACCAATTACTTTAAAATAGATATTATTAATATTTATATACTTTCCAATAGGATTAATATCATCTGAAAATAGTTCTTTTTTAGTTCGCTCACCAATCACACATACTTTTCTTTCTTCTTTAATATCTAGA
This sequence comes from Flavobacteriales bacterium, assembly GCA_002697505.1. Lineage (GTDB taxonomy): Bacteria > Bacteroidota > Bacteroidia > Flavobacteriales > BACL11. The sequence goes on from NZWA01000034.1 coordinate 17,447, forward strand.
TGATTGATGAATCTTCCACCATCATAAATATCTTTTTGGGAAACAACTTTTAAAATTGGATAATCTCCGTAAATATTATATGTTCCGTTCCTTTGACCATTTGTTACNCTCNCACCTTGNGAACCCCAATTTCCTTTTTGGATTCTTGGAGCAATATTTTTAATTTCNGGAATTTCCATTTTTAGTGTTTCNACATCATTTAATTTAATATTCCATNTTCTGTCAATTTTAAATCCTNAATANGGNATACTAGTNTTTTGCGTCCAAACAAACAAACTATTTGATGAAATTCTTTCAAATCTTTGTTCAAAACCATTATCNACTCCTTTTGCAATTCCAGAGAGNAAAATATATAAAAATATACCCCATAAAACACCAATTATAGTTATNACTGTACGTAATTTNTTTTGTCCAATCGAACCAAATATTTCTTGCCAAGTATCTTTGTCAAATATTGTCATAANTTANTCTTGTTGNAATGCTATNATAGGCTTAATCTTTGCCGCTCTTCTTGCTGGTAGATATCCTGCTAAAGCACCNAAGAATATTAAAATNACAGTTGACCAAATAGCATGATGAGTTTCAATNTANGGACTTGAAATAAAATATTTTACCATCAAACTGTCTCCAATACTATTAAGTATAAAAATTGCTAAAATAAGTCCAATGTAACCTGATACAATAGTAATNAAAATAGATTCCTGAAGAATCATTAGTATAATACTCTTGGGTGTAGCGCCAATTGCTTTTCTTATACCAATTTCTTTGGTTCTTTCTTTTACAACAAATACCATTATATTNCTTATNCCTATTACTCCNGCAANCAAAGTTCCAATNCCAATAAATGAGATTATAATATTTAGAACANTAGCAAATTTTCTAGANTTTTCTTGTTCTTCTCCTGTNTTACTTAAGTAAACACCTCTATTATCATTAGGAGAAATTACTTTTTTATTNTTTAAATATTTTTCAATTTNATTTTCTAATAATAAAGAAGCTNNATAGCNCATATTTTTATCATANACAACAATCATTTGATCAATCTCATCAGAATTTGTAATTTGTTGTCTAGTAGTGTATGGNACATATANATTTCTTTCTTCTCTGTCACCACCTTCATCTTGAAANACNCCTACTATTCTCCAGCTTCTACCACTTTCAGTAATATATTTCCCCACTGAATTTTTTCCGTCAAATAAATCTTGTTCAACTAANCGACCTATAACTACATGTTTTTTTTTATTTAAAATATCTCCTTCATTTAAATATCTNCCTCGCATAATAATTGTTTTTTCTGCTNCTTTATGACCAGGAGANACTGCTCTTACTTGNTAATTATTATATTTATTTTGATATGTTATAAGTGAATAATANGAATTCCTAACAACCACATCTTCAACTTGATCTTTAAATTCAATTTTAAGATCTTCTAAATCAGAGTTTTNAAATATAATTTGTCTNTTTGATTCAAANCCACGATATGGAATAGATGTTTTNCTTGGATATACTCTAATTGTATTNACTTGATCATCAGTAAAAAATTTAGAAAAGCTNTCTTCAAGTCCNTTTCCTAAGCCGTATAGTATAATAAAAATTAAAATTCCAATNGCNACGGTGAAACCTGAAAGAAANGTTCGNAGTTTATTTTTTTTAATAGTATCAAANATTTCTTGCCAAGTATCNTNATTAAACATACTAGCTNTTTTTTTTGTCTCTAGTTATCACACCATCTTTTAATGTAATAATTCTATTGCACATATTTGCTATNTCTTGTTCATGAGTAACAACAAGTATTGTTTTCCCTTCATTATTAATTTTTTTAATCAATTGCATTACTTCTTCGGATGTTTTTGANTCTAANGCNCCGGTTGGCTCATCTGCTAAAAGGACTTTAGGTTTAGCNGCTAATGCNCTCGCAATTGCAATTCTTTGCTTTTGTCCNCCAGATAATTCATTTGGAAGATGATTAGCCCAGTTTNCCAAACCAACATTTTTTANGTANTCTAATGCAATNTTATTTCTTTCANTTCTNGNAATACCTTGATAATAAAGTGGCAGGGCAATATTTTCTATAGCTGTCTTNTAGTTAATTAAATTGAATGATTGAAAAATAAAACCTAAAAATTTATTGCGATATTGNGCAGCTTTAGTTTCATTTAAGTTTTTGATTAAAATNTCATCTAAAATATATGATCCTTCATCATAATTATCTAGCATACCAATAATATTCAATAGNGTTGATTTTCCAGAGCCNGAAGAACCCATAATTGCNACTAACTCTCCTTCCTTGATATNTAAATCTATTCCTTTTAGTACATGTAAAGTGTTNTCTCCGATTGGATAAGATTTATGTAAATTTTCAATTTNAATCATTTTATTTTCTTCTCAACCCAATCTCCATGCNTCTTAATTAAGTTAATTAATGCCTCNACTGCNAAATNTTCATCAATATTTTTCTCAACAATTTCTTTTTCTTTATACAATGTAATTTTTCCAGGCCTTGTNCCAACATAACCATAATCAGCATCTGCCATTTCTCCAGGACCATTTACAATACACCCCATAATNCCAATTTTAACACCTTTCAAATGATCAGTAACTTTTCTAATTTTGGCGGTAGTTTCTTGTAAATCAAAAAGTGTTCTACCACATGATGGACANGAAATATATTCAGTTTTAGAAATACGTGTTCGAGTTGCTTGTANTATACCAAAAGAAAGTAAATTAATATTTTGNTCTGANGTNCAATTTTCTGAACAAATAAATATTCCATCTCCCAAGCCATCAATTAATAAAGCTCCTATATCAGATGATGAGTATAGNTGTAAATCTTCATAAGGTAAGTTTTTGTATCTTCTNCGAATAACAACAGGGCNGTCAATNTTTTCATTCATTAAATCAACAAATAATTTTCTTTGTTCAGCCATTCCNTTCTTATTAAAAGTATCAATTACTATAACAGCTGTATNGTCTGATTTNANTTTATTTTTTATTTNTTCAGTAAGNTCAGNTAAACANACATAGATAAAATTNAGAACACTNGATTTTTCTTTTGAGTTTNTATATTCTTTAGCATTCATNCATGGATANCCCTTTTTATGTTTTTTCCAANTNTTATANTTNTATATAANCCCTAATGTNCCAGGNACTTCAAAATCAAGTTCGTGATCACCAACATATAAATAATCAGCAGCCATATCAGAAATATGCCATTTATCTANAGGNACTGAGTAGCTNTAACCCAANGAAAACAAAGANGCAGGAGTAATTTTTTGTTTTAATGANAAATCTGCTTTAACAATNGGGACATTNCTTCCTCCAATATTNAATATTGTTTTTGTTTTTCTGCGNTTATATTCGAAAGGNTTAANAGGNTATTCTTTTATNTCCNNAATATGAGAATGATTTTNAATNCCATNAAAATTAGCAAGNAGTTTTTCTGCNACNGGAANTTCGTCTTCAGGNGGTTCTGTTAGAGAAANNCTTATAGTNTCACCAATTCCATCAGCAAGTAGTGANCCAATTCCNACAGCTGATTTTATTCTACCATCTTCAGCTTCGCCAGCCTCTGTNACTCCTAAATGTATTGGATAGTTCATNTTTTCTTTAATCATTTCATATACTAACATTCGATATGCTTGNACCATAANTCTAGTGTTNGATGCTTTCATCGANAATATTATGTCATGAAAGTCTTGCNCTTGACAAATTCTTAAAAATTCCATAGCAGACTCTACCATTCCTTTTGGAGTNTCNCCATANCTACTNAGAATTCTATCAGANAGTGAACCATGATTGGTNCCAATTCTCATGGCNGTGTTATTTTTTTTGCAAATCTTTACTAAAGGAAGAAATTTTTNTTGGATTCTTGTAAGTTCATCTTNATANGATTTNTCTGTATANNCTATTTCTTCGAANTTTTTTTTATCAGCATAATTNCCTGGATTAATTCTGACTTTTTCTACTAATTTTGCNGCAATCTCAGCNGCATTNGGNGTNAAATGAATGTCTGCTACAATAGGAGTAGTGTAACCTCTTTTTACTAACTCAGCTTTNATGTTTTTTAAATTNTCTGCTTCTTTNTTNCTTGGAGCTGTTATTCTAACTAATTCACAACCAGCTTTAATCATTCTGATNGATTCNTCAACNGTTNCAATAGTATCCATTGTATCAGTAGTAGTCATNGACTGNACNCTGATAGGATTANTTCCNCCAAAACCAANCTTACCAACAATTACTTCTCGAGTTTTAAATNGAGAAAATGAAGTTAACGAATTNCAATATTTCATTATTGTTTNACTATCTTTTTATAAATTTCANCATTAGGANTTTTNATTTTAATAGTGTAAAGNCCAGAAGAATATTTTTCAAAATNTATACTTTTTCTAATAAAATGTGAATTGATTTTTTCAGAGTAAATAATTTTACCCATCTGATCAATGATTAATAATGTTGAATTATTTCCAATGTAGCCNTCAATAACAAAATTTTCATTTGTAGGATTTGGATAGATATTAATANTCTCNTNTANNTTNTCAGAGATATTAAGAGGATTTGATGCAATCANAAANTCATGATGAATAAACGATCCAAAATCAAGCTCAAAAGTTTTAAACCAGTTATGNTATGTCCAAGGNGTCGCAGAGGTGTCAATGAAGGGTTGAAGTCTTCTAAATCTCANCATACCTCCACCATCNNTATTNCCCCAAAAATCTAAACCATCNTTATCAATATCAGTAACTTTAAAAGTGTAACANCCATCACTTAGNTTAATAGTATCTTTAAATTGNGTNTTNGGNGGTAAATTGTTCCAAGAATAAATAGNATTATTTTGANTATCAATTATTTCCCATGAAGTTTCNGAAACACCACCAATTGTACCNTTATTTGTTTGNGACCAAAANGTAAATANTNTNGGNTATTTTGGNGNAGGAGTAAATTCTTTAGACATNGAGTTNTTNTATTGATANCNATCATTATTGTTGTTTGGACTTGAAATATCAACNTANAATTTATTGTTACTNNNTATNTTTTCAAAGGTAATTACNTCTCCNAGTANTTCTCCNTGATTATANTCAATTGCNTTCCAGAAAGAAGTATTTATTGGCAGTTCTACAATTTCTTTTTCTAAAAACTCAAGANTTCCAGTCCAATTATACGAAGTTGGAGNTGAATCATCATTAATCCAATATTCTATTTTTAANGAANTTAATGTTGTATTTCCNGTATTTTGAATTACAATTTTTGGGTTANTACATGTNGGGTTTTGNCTNGAATCTTTAANTTCATTNCTTGGAGATAGAATNTCAACTATTGCAGCNTCTAATGAAAAGTTAGCAGGACCATAACTNACTAATTGATTNCTNACCCAATAGTTTGATGTTCCNCCNGCANTTACTACTCCATAATCAATATTATGAAGTTGAGNTGGGCTTACTANATTTGTTATATCAATTTCTTTTATATCAGAAGCTTGACCTGGACACCANCCAGCNCTATCATATATCCAAGTTCCACCNTGTGGGTATACAGGATTTCCAGCACANGGNGTCCATACNTGCCAAACATAGTCTTGTGTTCCACCATCAATGTTNANGTAATGGTNTCTTGGAATAAATTCTCCTTCTTGGCCATGTCCTGTAATAACACTTTTTAATTTATAAGANGAAGCATTTGGATTCATGATAACATTTCTTGGTTCAAATGCAGANTTATTCATAATTGAACTGTANCCTTTTGATTGAGGTCTCCATATTTGTTGCATATCAACNACATCTCTTGGNGGTGTTCCAACNATAAATAAAAACTTGATATCCATATCTTCTTGCCATTGTCCACCGCCACTAACTGTAATTCTCTTNGGNCCNTNGAANANTGGNGCGTAATCTGTTAAATCAAAATACCAGGTTTTNCCNTCAGNGCCAAGATCTAAATTTATACCATATGGNGTTACAAAAGACATTATTTGAAACTTCATTGGATATCTTTTGTAATATGTTAACTCNCCAATATTTATNGTGCCTGATATTAAGGTATCTACATTTATTATATTTCCTATCGAATCATAAGTGTAATTGAANGGTGGCCAATAAATAAAAGTTGTTGTGTCAATTATATCATNAACTANGCTNGAGGGATTTGATATGATNTTGTATTGATGAACTGTATCAGCAATNNTNATAGTAGTGTCATAACTTCCGTTAATATTTTGAACATAANTATAAGTTGGATTAANACTGTAGTTGTANGTAGAACCACTAAAGTTGCTAATTTCGTGACTAACTACTTTATGNATTACTGAATCNACTCTAGATGAGTCATGNATATAGGTGTGGCAACTGTAGTCCCATTCNCCGCAAGCNACACTATTTCCTCCTGATGTATTAACCTGCCCATTTCTACATCNCATGCTGTATGCCATTATGATTTTTTCAAATGATAAATTAGGATTATTNGGAAAATAAGCCATAGTATCTCTAACAGTACCATCCCAAGCATTNCCATANGTCATGCTATAATCGAACGTTTGTANAATTATTGTATCTCCTNGNTTTTGAGCATAAATAGTTNNGACAAAAAAGGATAAAATTATCTTTAAATATATTTTTTTCATTTATNATTATTTATCAAATTTATTAAATTCAGCTACNCCACCTGAAACAATNAGTTTCATCACCTCGCTAGANGGNGCATTAATTGGGGTAATNTATTTTTTTTCNACAACAAATAAGTTTCCNGAGAAGTTATANGANTGAGGTATNTAAACTAAGACTCGGCCNTNATTAATATTTANTGATTGCAAATCATCGTTAGTTATAAAACCTATTCNTTCNATGTTAGAATTATCAAANANCTTAACGAACACNGCTTGTTGNAATCCTTTCTTTTTACCCATAAACGTACTCATTAAATCTTTNACNGANGTATANATAGTTTTTAAAAGNGGAGCTTTTTCCAAGATTTTATTGAAAAAAGAGNTAATAGGACTNTCAATAACTANATTACCAAGATAACCTATNAAAGTAATNAATAANGCCAATATAATTATNCCTAAAAATTGAAAGTTTTCTGGAAGAAATTTACCNATTATNCCGTTAAGNAAAACATATGATTTTATAACAACCCANATNAATGCTCCNACAGGAACAAAATATAAAAGACCTTTNAAAAAATAGTTTTTAATTTTTTTCATTTTCAGATTATAAAAATATAAAGATAAAGTTTATATTGAAAATTATTAGAGTGTTTTATTNTAACTTAATGTTTTTAATTTATTGATGTTGAAAAATATTATTTTTCACTAAATAATCATTTATTATCGTTATTAAATTTGNANAAACATATTATATGAGANTTTNAAGTTTATTTANCGCNCTTTCAATATTGTTNATGTTTTCTTGTGTAACACCCAAAATACANAANGACTTAGTNGAAGAAAACNAAACAAACAAGAANAANATAATTCAAAANAGCAAGAAACTATTAAAATTAGAAAATGAAATATCATTTAAGAAGAATGAAATTANTAAAAANNAGAAAAGAATAAGAAATCTAAAANCNGANTCAGTTGATATNAGNACTTCATATTNATCTNTACAAAATAAGCATGATGATTTAAAAAANACGTATGACTTACTCGTTTCAAGTAGTACAAGATCAAGTTCAGAAAAAGCNANAGAAATTAAAAATCTACTNGAACAGCTTGACCAATCTAGAACAGATTTGTANACAAAAGAAGATAAATTAAATAAAATCTCNGCATCATTAGAAANTAAAGAAGCTGAGCTTNTAAATGCTCAAGATGAGTTGCGTTTAAGATCNCAAAGAGTTNTGGAGTTAGAAAAATTAATAAGTAAAAAAGATTCAATNGTNAGTTCTTTAAAAAATAGTATTTCAAATGCACTTGTTGGANTAGAAGGAGAGGGGCTTACTGTTGTNCAAAAAAANGGCAAGGTATATATTTCTCTNGAAGAANAATTGTTATTTGCATCAGGCAAGTATGAAATAAATGAAGAAGGCAAATTAGCCTTAAAAAAATTATCTGATGTTTTAGCTTTACAATCNGATTTNGANATCATTGTTGAGGGCCATACGGATAGTATTCCATANAATAGAGGNCANCTCAAAGANAATTGGGATTTAAGTGTNATGAGATCAACTAGTGTAATNAAAATAATGCTACAAAATAAGTCTCTAAAANCANATCAACTAACAGCAGCTGGTAAAGCNGAGTTTGTTCCTNTAAGTAGTAATAATTCCTCTGAAGGAAGAAGTGCNAATAGAAGAATAGAAATGATACTAACTCCTAACTTAGATGATCTNTTTGATCTTTTGANTGAATAAAATTATTTATACTAATATTNAAAATTTCACGTTTTATAAAATAATTGTAAATTTGAAAAAAGATAANTATGATTAAAATGAAATATTTAGTAACAAGTCTTATAATTGTTTTTACATTTTCTATTTGTTCTGCACAAAAAGTAAGAGTTAGAGCTAATAACAAAGTTTTTAAAACAAATAAAAGACCTGTTGTTAAGACAAATAAAAGACCTGTTGTTAAGACAAATAAAAGACCTGTTGTTAAGTCAAATAAAAGACCTGTTGTTAAGACAAATAAAAGACCAAATAAGCCAAGAGTAATATCGTCGGCGGTAAATATAGATAGAAATATCAATCACGTAGTAGTAAAAAAGCCAAGACGACCAGTATATATCAAAAGACCTACTTTAAAAAGACCTGGATTTTTCTGGATTGCAGGCGCTTGGGTTTGGAACGGTTTTAACTATGTTTGGGTTGATGGATATTGGGAAAGAGAAAGATCTGATTGGTACTGGAGTGAAGGTTATTGGGAAATTACACCAAATGGATTTTACTGGGTTGATGGCTATTGGTATCAAATTTAAATATATATTATGAAAAAATTATTGTTAGTTCTTTTAGTTTCAACTGTTTTCTTTTCGTGTGAAGAAAGTAGAACAGGTGGTTGTACGGATCCAATAGCTGAAAATTATAATGTTTTAGCTGATTATGATGACGGTACTTGTGTATATGTTTTAGGATGTACAGATCCTCAAGCTGATAATTGGGATCCAAATGCAACATTAGAAACAATTGATATTTGTAATTATAGCGCTGAGGTAGTTTTTTATTTAGATTATGCGACATCTGTATATATGCAAAATGCGGGTATTTCATTTTATGCTTTTTATGATAATAATGGCAATGATCCTTTAGGTTTCATTGATAATGATCATTATTGGTTATCACCTCCTCAATGTATACAAGAAAATGATTTTTCAAACTTAGTTGTTGGACCATTATATTGGACTGGTAACTATGATAATTATGAAGCAAATTATACTTGGTCTGTGTTTGCAGATGATGGTAATATAGGAACTATAGTTACTGATATCATCTATCCTAATAGTTGTAATCCTTTAGTTTTAGAGCCGGGTATGATTAAAGATAATACTACCAAATTAGATTAACATAAATTCTATTTACTTTATTAAATCATGCTAAAAATTGCGTTTGATAAAATTTTTAAGCATCCATTGGATAAAAACCATAGATTTCCTATGGTTAAATACGAATTACTTCCCGAACAACTATTAAGCGAAGGTACATGTAGCACTAATAATTTTTTTTCTCCTACATATATTGATGAAAAGGTAATTTTAGAAACACATAGTTTAGAATATTATCAAAGACTTACAAATTTTCAACTAAATAAAAAAGAACTTAGAGCTATTGGATTTCCTATGTCGGACGTTTTAGTTGAAAGAGAGAAAAAAATTGTTCAGGGTACTCTAGAGGGTTCTTTATATGCTTTAAAAAATGGAGTTTCAATGAATATTGCTGGTGGGACACATCATGCTTTTTCAGATAGAGCGGAGGCTTTTTGTATTCTAAATGATCAATCTGTAGCTGCAAATTATTTGATTAACAAGAATTATTGCAAAAGAGTTTTAATTTTAGATCTTGATGTACATCAAGGTAATGGAACCGCGGAGATATTTTCTTCAAATAAAAATGTGTTTACCGCATCGTTTCATGGTCAAAAAAATTATCCATTTAGAAAAGAAAAAAGTGATTTCGATTATGGTTTTGAAGATGGCGTTACAGATAAGTATTATTTATCGGTAATACAAAATGAAATTCCAAGACTAATAGATTCATTTGAACCTGATTTTATTTTTTATCTCTCAGGTGTCGATATAATTGAAAACGATAAATTAGGCAGATTATCTGTTTCTTTAAACGGTTGCAAAAAAAGAGATAAATTTGTTTTAAATTATTGCAAAAAGAATGGAATTCCATTACAAATAAGCATGGGAGGTGGTTACTCTCCTGATTTATCTGTAATTGTTGAGGCGCATGCTAACACATTTAGATTAGCTCAAGAAATATATTTTTAAATATTACATTATTTATTTCGTCATCTTGTCTTAAGTTATATATTTGTGATATGAAGAAATTAATGTATACATTAATTTGCTTGTTTTTATTTGTTAATATTTTTGCTGAAGAGGTAATTGTTATTGATACTACCAAGACAATATCTGATAAGAAAGCACTAGTAATACTAAACGGTTTTGGTGATTCGAAAAAAAACCGAAAAGTACAGAAGAAGTTTTTTCAGAATAAAGGTTATGATTTATTTATTCCTAAATACGTAAAAAGAAAATCTATAGAACTGACTCAGCAGACCTTTACATATTTTTATTACAGCAACAATCTAGATAATTATAAAGAAGTAAATTTTTTATGCTATATAGTTGGGGGCTTGATATTAAACAAGCACATAGAGAAGAATGGTAAAGGAAAAATCACTAAAATTATATATGATAGAAGCCCAATTCAAGAAAGAGCAGCTAAAGTTGCGACAAAGAAACTACCAATAATTTCTCGAATAATGTATGGTAAAGTATTGTCTGATTTTAGTAAAGAAAAGCTAGTTTCATTAACTAATGATAAAGAGTTAGATATTGGTTTAATTATTGAAAACAAAGCAACAAGATTAATGAGGTTTTTTGAAAAATCTGCAGCTAAATATGGTGAGTATCATTTTAATGCTACACAAATTGAAAGTAATTATGATGATTTTATACACACTATTCTTGATCATGACCTAATGTATACTAGATTTGATATAATAGGAGATGAAATTTTTTATTTTTTGCAAAACAGCAAATTTCCTGTTAATTCAAGACGAGAAAAATATCATTGGAATCCTTTTGAAAAAATTAAAATAGATGATATCAATTTATAAAATAAAACCAAAATTTCAGAGACTATTGATGCCTTTGTTAAAGTTGTTTAAAAAGCTGGGTATCAGTCCAAATACCATCACATTTTCTTCAATGTTATTATCCTTTTTATTGTCATACTTTCTTTGGAATGCATTTGAAAACTCGTTGTACTTTTTATTTGTTGCATTTGGGTTACTCTTTAGAATGATGTTGAATGCTTTGGATGGTATGATGGCTCGTATCTATAATCTTCAATCTAAAAAAGGTGAAGTTTTAAATGAAGTTGGGGATATAATTTCTGATACATCAATTTATTTCCCTCTAATTTTGTTTGATTCAATAGAAATTGAATTAGCAATAATTTTTATTATACTTTCTATAATAAATGAGTTTTGTGGATTACTTGCTAAAGTTGTTTCTGGAAATAGAAGGTATGATGGACCAATGGGGAAGAGCGATAGAGCATTTTTGATAGGTCTTATTTGTATAATATATTATTTTACAAATAAAATAGATCCATATATGAACACTATAATATTTGCAGCTTCAATTTTGATGATTATAAGCTCATATCTTCGACTAACTAAATCTATAACAAATGAATAAAATTATAAATAGCATTGATTTAAATGCAGAGATTCAGTGGGTAATAGCAATAATATTATCAATATTAGTTATTGCTACAACAACTTTTTGGATTTGGAATAAATTTAAGCCAAGTAAATTAGTAAATGAAATGATCTTGCGAACAAGATCATGGTGGGGAATGTGTTTTATCTTTCTTTTTGCAGCAACAGTTAACCCAATAATTACCTACATAGGTTTAGCATTTTTATCTTTTTTTACATTAAGAGAAGTTTATACTTTGCTAGATCTACGTGATTCTGATAGAACAACACTCTTATTATGCTATTTCTCAATACCTATTCAATATTATTTTGCATATCAAGGTTGGTACACTATGTTTTTAATTTTTATTCCTGTTTTCATGTTTATCATAATTCCATTCTTTTTGGTAATGGCTGGTGATACAAAAGATATTATTCGTTCAATGTGTATTTTGCCAACATCATTAATGTTAGGAATATTTGGAATTAGCCACTTAGCTTTATTAGTTAGTTTTCCAGAAATGAATAATGATAACATTTCCGGAAAGGCACTTCTTTTATTTTTAATTTTTATAACTGAAGCAAATGATATTATGCAATATGTATTTGGTAAGCTTTTTGGAAAACATAAGATTCTACCAAAAGTAAGTCCTAACAAAACTTGGGAAGGATTTATCGGAGGGGTTTTATCGACTACTGCTATTGGATATTTTATGGGCTTTCTGACTCCTCTTAGTTCAATAGAACTGATTTTAATTAGTTTTTGTATTGCAATTTTTGGTTTTATGGGTGATGCTATTATTTCAGCTGTTAAAAGAGATTTTGGAGTAAAGGATATGGGAAATACAATTCCTGGGCACGGAGGTTTTTTAGATCGTATTGATAGTTTGTCTACAACATCTTCTCCGTTTTTTCATCTGATTTACTTTTTAGTTATTGTATAAATGAAAAAATTAATATTAATTCTAATCTATACTATTTTTTGGAGAAATTTTCTAAAAATATTTATCGGATTAAAATATTATAACAGAAACGTACTTAAAAAAAAGAAGCAATTTATTTTAATCGCTAATCACAATAGCCATATCGATACCATGGCAATTATGAGCTCTATTCCATCAAGATATATCCATAGGGTTCATCCCATTGCGGCTGCAGATTTCTTTGGAGGTAGCAAGTTTAAGGAAAAATTAATGAGATATATGGTTAACGCAACATTAATTCCTAGAAAAAGAGCTGAATCTAAGGAAGATGTTGATCCTATACAAGTTATGAGTAATTTAATAGAAAAAGGAAGATCAATAATAGTTTACCCGGAAGGTTCAAGAGGAGTTCCGGGTGTAATGACAGACTTTAAAAAAGGTATTGGATATTTAATAAATAAACACCCACATGTCGACGTGGTTCCAGTTTATCTTGATGGAATACATAAAACATTACCTAAAGGCAAAAATTTAATCTTACCATACAATTGTAAAATAATATTTGGAGATTCGATTCAATTCGATTCTTTTGAAGTGGATAATATTGTTAAAAAGTCTAAGGATGAGTTTAATAAACTAATAAAAAATAGATCATGAAAAAATTTATACTAATATGTCTTTCACCAATTATGATGTTGGGACAAGATTGGACTAACGAAAGTGTTTCTGATGTTGTGACACCTAAATCTAAAAAAAATATAATAATGAAATCATCTGCTCATTACAAAAAAGGTATTAGTAAAATAGAAGGTAAGCTTTATCTATCTGCTAATAAGCTAGAGTTTAAAACTTTAATGATTTCACTTCGAACAGAAAAATTTGATATCAACTTAGAGGATATTTCTTCAGTTTCTTTAGCATGGACAAAATTTTTTGGTTTATTTCCTCTATTGCCTAATTCAATTCTTATTAAGACAAAAATTGATAAGAGTTATAAGTTCACTGTTAAAAACAGTAAGAAATGGGTTAGTTCCATAAATAATCTGATTGATAAGTAATAACAAATAAATAATGAAAAAATAATTATGAATACGTATGAAGTTAAATACCAAGGAGATTTAAGAACTACCGCTACTCATTTAGATTCCGGAACAATAATAAAAACAGATGCGCCAAAGGATAATCACGGTCTAGGAGAAACATTTTCTCCAACAGACATGTTATGCTCCGCTTTGGCAAGTTGTATTTTAACTATTATGGCTATTGCTGTTGAAAAAAATAATATTGATATTAAAGGAACTTTAGCAAAAGTTAAAAAAACAATGGGAAATAATCCAAGGAGAATAACAAAAATACAAGTCGATATAATTTTTCCTAAAGATTATGATTCTAAAACAAAAACAATTTTAGAAAGAGCTGCTTTTAACTGCCCAGTTCATCATTCTATTTCTGAAAACATAGATAAAAGTATTTCCTTCTTATATTAAAAAACAATAGATTCAAAATGAAAAAACTACTACTTATACTACTTTGTTTACCTGTGATTGGATTTGGACAGAAAACTTACGTCCCTGATAATATGTTTGAATATTGCTTGGAAGGTATGGGTATGGGTGATGGCGTTCCACTAAATGATTCTGTGTTTACTTCTGCTGTTGATACGTTATCACTTTTAGACATAAGTTTTAATCTTGGAACGCCTATAGGTAATCTAATAGGTATTGAAGATTTTACCAATTTACAGCGATTAGAAATTAAATTTCAAAATATTGATAGTGTTGATCTTTCAAATAATTATTTTCTTAATTATATTCACCTTCGAGACAATCATCTGATGTATGTTAATGTACAAAATTTGTCTAACTTATCTACTTTAATATTGGATGAAAATCAAATATCTCATATTGATTTAACTACAAATCCTCAAATAAATTATTTTGCCTGTCAATATAATAATATAAATAGTTTGGATTTGAGTAATCAAACTTATTTACAAGGTTTACATTGTTGGGATAATAATATTTCTAGTTTAGATTTATCAAATAATATATGGCTAACTTATCTAAATGCAGAAAATAACTCACTAACTGAGTTGGATATAAGAAATGGAAATAATTTACAATTTACAGAGTTTAAAGTACAGGGAAATGATGATTTATATTGTATAGATGTGGATAATGTTATTTGGTCAAATAATAACTGGAATTTTTTACCTAACAATAATATATCACCTTGGACTTATTTTAGTGAAAATTGTAATTCTACTTCAATACAAGAACAAACTATAAACAAAGAACTTTTTAAAGTAACAGATTTATTAGGTAGAGAATCTAAACCTCAAACTAATACTCCTCTGATTGAAATATATAATGATGGCTCAACAGAAAAGAAAATAATTATTGAGTAATTTTAAACAAAAAGTTATTAACTATTTAATCATTTTTATATAAAATATTGTCCTGTTATTTGTCCTGCAAAATTATTTTATCAATAATTATACTAGCAGAATCGGATAAAAAATGCGGTGAGGAAGGGATTCGAACCCCCGAAACGATTTCTCGTTTACACGCTTTCCAAGCGTGCGCCTTAAGCCACTCGGCCACCTCACCTTTAGCAAGTTACTTCACCTCGCAAATTTTTATTTAATTTAGTTCTAATTTCACTATCATTATTAGAGAGTCCTAAAAGATACATTAATTTAGTAACTGCAGCTTCAGTTGTAATATCTTTACCATTAATTATATTTTTATTTTCAAAAGGAGCACTTGATTCATATTCTCCAGAAATAATATTTCCATGTATGCACTGAGACACATTAATTATTATTTTCCCTTGATTAATCATGTCTTCAAACAATTTTCCAAGTCTTGGATCATCTGTTGCGTTTCCTGCACCAAAACTCTCAATTACGATACCTTTTACATTTTTCATGATTAACGCGATAACTTCTAATTTTATTCCAGGATACAATTTTAGTATTGCAATATTGTTAGATAAATTTTTATGAACAATTAATTTTTCATTCGATTTTGTTAAACAATTGGTATTAAATTTAATTTTAACACCAATTTCAGCAAGTACTGGAAAATTTGGAGATTTAAAGGCTTCAAAATCTTCAGTATTAATTTTTGTTGTTCTGTTACCTCTAAATAATTGATTTTCAAAGTAAATACAGACTTCATTGATTTTTTCCATTGCAGCAATTTCAATTGCCGTAATTAAATTTTCTTTTGCGTCTGTTCTTCTTACCCCAATAGGGATTTGAGAACCTGTTAATATTACAGCTTTATTAATATTTTCAAGCATAAAACTTAAAGCTGAAGCAGTGTATGACATAGTATCTGAACCATGCAAAATAACAAATCCATCATATTTGTTGTAATTTTTTTCAATTATATCAACTATTTCAACCCACACGTGTATATTCATATTTGATGAGTCAATAGGATGTTTAATGCTTTTATATTCAATGATAAGTTCATCATTTTGTAGTTCAGGAACAGATAATAATAAGCTCTCAAGTGTAAACGGGATCAGTTTATTATTCACTTTGTTTCTGATCATGCCAATAGTACCCCCGGTATAGATCAATAAAATTTTCTTAATCATATTTTAAAAAGTCTATTAGCATTTTCATTTGTAAATCTACTTACTTCTTCAATTGAGATATTTTTTATTTCTGCAAGTTTTTTTGCTATTTCAATTATGTGTTTGCTCTCATTTCTTATGCCTCTGTATGGTGTTGGTGTTAGGTAAGGTGAGTCTGTTTCTAAAAGAAGATATTCATTATTTATATTTTGAATAGTTTTATCAAGATTACTATTTTTAAAGGTCAGCACTCCGCCAATACCAATGTAAAAGTTATTCAATCCAATAATTTGATTTGCTTCCTTAATATTACCTGTAAAACAATGAAATACACCCCTTAGATTATCATCATTGTATTTGTCTACAATATTAATAGTTTCATCAAATGAATTTCTGACATGTATAACAACAGGCAAGTTATTTTTTTTAGCTAAAAGTATTTGACTTGCAAAGGCTTTTTTTTGAACTTCTAATGTTGACTTATCCCAATGTAAATCTATTCCAATTTCTCCAACTGCAATATATTTTTTCGTTAGCAATTCTTTTTTAACATGCATGATCTCTTTCTCATAGTTATCTAAGTTCACATCACATGGGTGCAACCCCATCATTGGAAAACAATTATCTGGGTAATTCTGACATAAAGAAAGCATTCTTTGTGTGTATTTGCTAGAAATATTTGGTAAGAGAATTTTTTCAACTCCAGAATCTATTGCTTTTTGAACAACTTCATCTCTGTCTTCATCAAACTCCTTCGCATAAAGATGGCTATGTGTATCTATAAATTTCATTGGATACAAAATTAGGATAAATTACTTAGTTTTACCATGTGAATCGTAAAACTAAAATATTAATAATTAGATTTTCTTCTATTGGAGATATAATTTTAACAACTCCAGCTATAAGATGCATTAAATTGCAATATAAAAATGTTGAGCTTCATTACTTGACAAAATATAAATACAAAGATATATTGTTACATAATCCTTATTTAGATTCATGTCACTATTTTGATAATAATTTCTCTGAAGTTATAAAAAATTTAAAGCAAGAAAAATATGATATAATTATTGATCTTCATAATAATATGAGATCAAAAATGCTCAGATTAGCTTTAGCAACTAAAAATTATGTTTATAATAAAGAAAATTTTAAAAAATTTCTTCTAATAAATTTTGGGTTAAATTTTTCTAAGTTACACACTGTAGACAGATATTTTTTACCATTAAAAGATTTACAAATTAAAAATGATAATAATGGGCTTGATATTTTTATTGATGATAATTGTAATGTAGATTTTAATACATCTCAAAAATATATTTCATGGTGTATTGGAGGTAGTTTTGAAAATAAAAAGTTATCTGATGAGCAAATAGTCTATGTTTGCAATAAATTAAATTTACCTATTGTTTTTATAGGTGGTCCTAATGAATATGATTTAGCAGAAAAAATCATCACTAAATCATCAAATAATAAACTTTATAATTTTTGTGGTAAAATAAACTTTTCAGAATCTTCTTTTCTAGTAAAAAAATCAAATTTATTATTAACTAATGACACCAGTATATTGCATGTTGGATCAGCTTTTAAGATACCTACAATTTCTTTTTGGGGATGTACAAAACCTGAGCTTGGATTTAGTTCTTATTTAAATCCAATATCTCATGAAATATGTTCAGAAAACACTAGACCTTGCTCAAAGCATGGAAAAAACTGTAAAGTATTAACTAATGGTTGTGTCAAAAATATTAAGCCAGAAATTATTTATAAGAAAGTAATAGAAATAGAGTTTTAGTCGAATAGTGCTTTCAGCTCCGTAGCTTCATTAGCTTTAATTTTTCCGGCTAATATTAATGATAATTGCCTTCTTCTTAAAGCACCATCATATCTTATTTTTTCTATTTCTGTTTCAGGAGTTACTTCAGGAACCCTAACAGGTTTCCCCACATTATCAACCGCAACAAATGTATAGATTGCTTCGTTACATTTTGTTTTTTCACCTGATAGAGAGTCTTCAATCCATACGTCAATAAAAATTTCCATTGAAGACCTGAAAGATCTAGAGATATTAGCTTCAAGCGTAACGATACTAGCTCTTGGAATAGGGTTTTCAAAAGAGACATTATTGACAGAGGCAGTAACGCATGTTCTGTTACAATGTCTGTGAGCGGTTATTGCAGCTGCAATATCCATCCAGTGTAATAATCTTCCTCCCATTAAATTATTTAAATTGTTTGTGTCGTTAGGCAAAACAATTTCTGTTAGAGTAGCTTGGCTTTCTTTTGGTGTCTTACCTTTCATTGCTCGTTAGTTAAAATCCATGCTGAGCGATAATTTTTTTTCACATTTGTTAGTGCTAAAATTGCATCTTCTTTTCTTTTGAAATTACTGATACTAACTCTTGAATTCAAATCAGAATTTAAAATTTGCGCATCGTATTTTTTGGAAAGTAATTTTGCATGCAGTTTTTTAGCATTTGTCACTTCTTGAAATGAGCCAATAATTATGTGATATTTTAGTTCAGTATTAACAGTTGGCAAAACATTTGTGTTTATACCAGCCTTGTTATTTGTTTCTAAAAAATTCCTATTATCAGTTTTACCAAAAGAAAAGTCAATTAACGACATCTTCTCATATATTGTTGTTATGTTTTTTTCTTGATTAATACTAATAAAAGATATTAAAATTAGCGGAATAGCAACTGCGGCAGCTCTAAGAAACATTTGATTGGATGATATGATATTTTTTTCAAATACATTAACAGTATTTTGTATTTCATTTTTTATGCGCTCCTTTTTATCAATTGTATTAGAATTAACAGAGCACATTCCAAAGCTATTTAAATTATAGTTATATCCCTTTTCTTGAGTAAATAAAATATTATTTTCAGACCCTATTGTAAATAGTCCAACCTTTTTAATTCGTAGAATTTTTGTTTCAAATAATTTACTTTTTAGTTTTTTTGAGATAGTCAATACATATGTAAGACATTCTTTTTGACTAATATTTTCTTCTTTTGCAATATGATTGACAAGAAGTCCATCATTATTTACTAGTTGACTGTTGAATAAAATTGTTTTAGAGGGAGGAGTTATTTCTCCACTTTTTTCATTTATAGTTGCAGATTTATCATTTACTATAAAACCACCAAAATCAGGAACAATAATACAATCCTCCAAGTATAAAAGTTCTGAAATATAGTATTCTAAAGATTTTTTCATTTTAGCAAAAGTAAAAAATTTATATTAATAACTTCTTCAAATCTTCACGTGTATCAATAGATACTGATTCATGATCAGTTATTCCTACCAAAATTTGATAATTATTTTCAATCCATCGAAGTTGCTCTAAATTTTCATTCATTTCTCTTTCAGTTTGACTAAGTTTTGAAATTTCGTTTAAAACTTCAGTTTTAAATGCATAAATACCAATATGCTTATAGTATTTTGTATTTTTATTTATCTTATCAATTTTTCTTACAAAATCATCTGCGATTTTTGTTTTTTTATTAAAAATAATTTTAGGATTATTAGCATCAAAAATTACGTTTAAATCATCAATTTTTTTTGCAAGTGTGGCAATATCGGCATTAGAATCTAAAAGATTAGCAACTACTTGATCAATTTGAATTGGGTTAATGAAAGGTTCATCTCCTTGAATGTTTACTACAATGTCATAAGCCATATTTGAATTTAATACAACTTCATTACATCTATCGGTTCCAGATTCGTGAGTAATGCTTGTCATAACAACATTTCCTCCGAATTCATTAACATGTTTATATATTCTTTTGTCATCAGTAGCTACAACTATCTGATTTAATAATAATGATTTCTCACATTGCTCATAAACCCTTTGAATCATGCTTTTGCCAGAGATATTAATAAGTGGTTTTCCTGGCAAACGTTTTGATGCAAACCTAGATGGAATAATGCCTAGTATATGCATTTATATTTTAATATTACAATTAATTGCTATGGTTCTTGGAGGCATCATATTTGCAGGTCGGTTCATATATTCTTTATTTAAAAGATTATTAATAACAATTCCTGTCTTAAAATAATTATTTATTTGATAATAAAATCTTGAATCAATTATGAAATCTCCATTTTTTCCATTTTCTCTTGCCTCTGGAATTCCCGGAACAAGCCAGCTAAAAAACTCATCTGCAAATATGGCATCAATATTTTTCATAAAATCATTGTATCTAAAGCTTGTCCCTAGAGATGTTTTTTTATGAATTATTTCTAAATCAAGTTTAGCCAGATGTTGATATCGATACTTAAGTACTTCTGGATTTGAACTACTGTTGTTATAAGTTAAATCAGATATTTCATCTTCCCCAAAAATACCTACCATTGGTTCTTCAAGAGTTGCATAAATTTCATTTGGAGTTAGAGAGATTGGATTGATGTAAGTATATCCAGCAAGTATATTTAGTTTGATTTCTGAAGAAATATTTCCTGATCCTAAAACACTTAGTTCAACCCCACTAATTCGTGTTTTTCCAACATTTACAGATTTAAATCCATAACCTAAAAAATTTTCAAACCCATTATCTTCTCCAAATCTACCAAATGTAAATTCCATCATATCATCATACTGCATTAAAAATCCTGCGATATCTATATAACCTAACCAGCTATTATATTTAATAACCTGCTTTAGTCCTAATTCAGTACTCCATCCGTTTTCTGGATTAAGTCCAGGGTTTGGGTAAACAAATATGCCATCAGCTATCTGAGTTGAAATAAATAATTCAGCCATTGATGGGAATCTGTAGCCTTGCCCCCATGAGGATCTTATAAACGTGCCTTCAAAAATCTGATAATTCACACCAGTTCTAAAAACGGGTTTCGAAGCGTTGAATTCCACAATACTATCACCATTCACATAATATTTTTCTTCTGTTTTCAGCTTAAAATCTTCGTGCCTTGCTCCTAATGAAAAATTAAATTTACCCCATTTTTTATCTATTTGAGTATACAATGAGCTATTTTGTCTTTTACTGATGCCATTAAAAAGATCTGAATTGGCACCTACATTTTCATAACTCAAACCAGTAGTCAATCGTAAATTATATTTTTCGATATTTTTTTGCCATTGATAATCGATGTAATAAGTTTTTGATGATGTGCTTTGCCCCACATCTTCTCCATTATTTAAATTATCATTCAAAACACTTAAATGTCTAGTTTTTATGCTATGCTTATTATTGTCATAGCTGAAGTTAACAAACGGATCAATATTGTAAATAAGTCCTTTTGTAGTAATAACCTCACTTCCATATGGAACATATGCTTGCTCTAAGCTCGACCATATAATAGCGCTACCAGAATTTTGTTTTAATATATTGGCATTAACACCATAGTTTAAACCTTTTATTTTTTGGCTTTTGTAAACTGAATTTAGATTTACACGATTTCTATCAGTTATTTCTCCATATCTATAACCATCATCTTTAAATATATTACCCCCAAAAGTTAAATCGAGATTTTTCAATTTCATTGCATGTAAAAAATCAACGCCTTTAAACGCTCTTCTTTTATATACTAGTTTTCCGTTTTGATTTGATGGTACTGAATTCCAGTGAAGTTCTTTTCTTTTAGGAATGTCAATTAATCCCATATGCATGTTTATTTTTGTATATCCAGGAAGTTTATTTTTGTCTATATCATTTTGATTTGGGAAGGAGGTTCTAATATTAATTACTCCATTAAGTGCTGATGATCCGTAAAGTGCTGATGAAGCACCTTTAATTATTTCAACCTGATTAATATTCTCTGTAGCAATTAAACTCCATTGTGCTTGTCCTGCATCACCAGAAATCAATGGCATATCATCAACCATAACCAAAACTCTTGTTCCTGCTCCGTAACTCCATCCACTACCCCCTCTAATATTGGCTTGACCATCAGTGATATTTACGCCAGGGACCTGATCGATAGCTGTTTCTATATTTGTTGTATTCTTATTTTCAATTAAGGAAGGTTTCATCACTTCCATTGAAACAGTAATTTCTTCAAGGTTTTGTTCAAATCTACCAGCAGATACAACAACGGTTTTTAATTGTTCTGAGTCTTGTTCTAGAGATATGTTTATTGTTTTCTGCTCGTTATCATCTATTAAATAAATATTGCTATAACTTTTGTACCCAATATATTTAAATGTAATATTATATTTTTTATCATTTGATTTATTTAGTTTAAGAGAATAATCGCCATTAAAATCTGTTGCAGTTCCACCTCCACTACTCAACAAAACATTAACACCAATAAGAGGTTCTTTAGTTTTTTTGTCAATTATTTTTCCATTAATGTATTGAGCACTTGTATAATTGCTGACAAAAAATAAGACTAGAAAAAAAAATAAATTTTTCATAAAATTTATAAACCTTTACAAATATAAAAATTTGCATTAAAGTGAATCAGTTTAATTTTTTTAAACACTTTTGTTGTTATTATATTTATAAGTATTTTTTTTATTTGAAAAATAATATACATTTGCGCTATAACAACATGAAAAAAAATTTTTTATGCAAAAAATAATACATGATTTTATGAATAATGTGTCTTGTAAAAATCCTGATGAAAAAGAATTTTTGCAAGCAGTTGAAGAAGTAGCAGAAACAGTAATACCTTTTATAGAAGAAAATCCAAAGTATAAAAACAAAATGTTGCTCGAAAGAATGATTGAGCCAGAGAGGGTAATAATGTTCAGAGTTCCTTGGATTAATGATAAAGGTTTAATAGAGGTTAACAGAGGATATAGAGTTGAGTTCAATTCAGCAATTGGCCCATATAAAGGTGGTTTAAGATTTCACCCTTCTGTAAATTTATCTATATTAAAGTTTTTAGGCTTTGAGCAAGTATTTAAAAATTCACTAACAACCTTACCAATGGGAGGAGGAAAGGGAGGTTCTGATTTTGATCCAAAAGGAAAATCAGATAATGAAGTTATGAAATTTTGTCAATCCTTTATGACAGAATTATGTAAGCATATCGGTCCTGATACTGATGTTCCAGCTGGAGATATAGGTGTAGGTGGAAGAGAAATTGGATATATGTTTGGTCAATATAAAAGAATTAGAAATGAATTTACAGGAGTACTAACTGGAAAAGGAGTAAATTGGGGTGGGTCATTAATAAGACCTGAAGCAACTGGCTATGGGACGGTATATTTTGCTCAAAACATGCTTACTGAAAATAATAATTCTATTCATGGAAAAACTGTAGTTATTTCAGGGTCTGGTAATGTTGCTCAGTTTGCTTGTGAAAAGGTTAATGAGCTTGGTGGAAAAGTTGTTGCTATGTCTGATTCATCAGGATATATTTATGACCCTGAAGGAATTAGCGCTGAAAAACTAGAATATATCAAAGAACTCAAAAATATCAAAAGAGGAAGAATTTCTGAATATGCAAAAGAGTATGGGTGCGATTTTCATGAGGGAAGACCTTGGGATATAAAATGTGATGTAGCACTCCCATGTGCAACACAGAATGAACTAAATGAAGTTGAAGCAACTCAGTTAGTAGATAGTGGATGTATTTGTGTGGCGGAAGGAGCTAACATGCCATCAACTCCAGAAGCGATTGCAGTTTTTCAAAAAGCGAAAATATTATTTGCTCCAGGTAAAGCTTCAAATGCTGGCGGCGTAGCAACATCAGGATTAGAAATGAGTCAGAACTCTTTGCGTTTAAGTTGGTCAAGAGAAGAGGTAGATTCAAAGCTTAAACAAATAATGATTGATATCCATTCATCTTGCGTTAAGTATGGTAAAGATGGTGATTATATTGATTATGTGAAAGGTGCAAATATAGCTGGCTTTGTTAAAGTAGCTGATGCTATGATTGATCAAGGAATAGTATAGTGCTTCTTCTTAAGTTTTTAACAAATAGATTCAAATCAATAGGTTCAAGATTCAAAAAGCAAGATAAGAAATCTACTACAAGTTCCACTGTTTTTTTAGCCGTAACAGAACTTTTTATGGTTGTTCTTGGAATCTTGTTAGCGCTATACATTGATAGGTGGAATTCTACTAAAAGTTTTGAAAAACAATTTGAATCTACATTAAGAATAGTTCAGCAAAATATAGAATCTGACATCAACAGTTCCGACAACGTAATAGCTCACTTTCATGCAAGAGATTCTTTACGCCATGATATTATGATGAATAAATTTGACCGTGAATATTATGAGAAAGGTATTTCATATTGGCAACAGGCGATAGTTTATTATGATCAATTTCAAATTACTGACGATGGTTATAATTTACTTCTTGAAATGAAAGATGAGGTGCCAGAAAAATATGCTGAGATTTTTGTAAAAGTTAAAGACTTATACAAAAATATTCCAACAATTGATGAATTTAATAAAAACTTTAAAGAGGTTATTTGGGGTATTCATAATGAGTTAACTTATTCGCATTGGTTTTGGTTAGATGCTTATTATGATAAGCCAAGCAAAGAGCAGATAGATTTTTATTTTACGCCATATTACAAAGCATTAGTGCAAAAAGTCCTTAATGCATCAAATCTTATTGAATCAATGGCGAAAAGACACAGAATTGAAGCTATTAATTTGTATAATGAAATTAATAATTTGTTAGGTAAAAAGAGAGAGATTCCAAAGAACGTAACATATGTTTTAAATGATTCTATTTCTAAAAATTATATTGGAAAATATAAGTTTATTGAAGGAAATATGGGCACGTGGTTTCCAAAGCATTTAGTTGAAGATTCAGTTCTGGAAATTGGGTTTAAAGATAGTAGTTTATATGTAATGAAAAATGAAAAATACGCGAAGCAATTATATTTTTTTAATAGACTTAAAACAAGAAATCCTAATTATCCACTAAAGAAAAATCATGTTTTTATTTCATCACAAGGTTATTATGAGTTTTACAAAAATGGAAAACTAAGAATTGGTGCGGCTGGTCCAGAAACAATTTGGCAACGACAATAGTTAATCTGTTTTCTGTATTTTTGTATTACAAAACAATTAACAATGATCGGAAATTTTCAAAAACAGTTACAAAGCGAGTTAGACGCTATAAAACAAGAGGGTCTTTATAAAAAAGAGCGTATAATTGTTAATCCGCAAGGATCATCTATTAGAATTAGTACAGGAGAAAATGTTCTTAATTTTTGTGCCAATAATTATTTGGGATTATCCTCTCACCCAGAAGTTGTTCAAGCTGCAAAAGATACTTTGGACTCTCATGGATTTGGAATGTCATCAGTTCGTTTTATTTGTGGAACACAAAATATTCACAAAGAGCTAGAAAAGAAGATATCTAATTTTTTGTCTACTGAGGATACAATTTTATATGCTGCGGCATTTGATGCCAATGGCGGTGTTTTCGAGCCACTTTTTGGAAAAGAGGATGCAATAATTTCTGATGCATTGAATCATGCATCTATCATTGATGGGGTTAGGTTATGTAAAGCTGTTCGTTACAGATATAATAACAATGATATGGCTGATTTAGAAAAACAATTAGTCTTGTCACAAAAACAAAGAAACAGAATAATTGTTACAGATGGAGTTTTTTCTATGGATGGGTATATTGCTCAGCTAGATAAGATTTGTGATCTTGCTGAAAAGTACAATGCTTTAGTAATGGTTGATGATTGTCATTCAACTGGCTTTGTTGGAAAAACAGGTCGAGGAACACATGAGCATTGTGATGTTATGGGTAGAGTTGATATTATAACTTCAACATTAGGAAAGGCACTTGGTGGAGCAATGGGAGGATTTACGTCCGGAAAAAAAGAAATTATAGAAATATTGCGTCAAAGATCAAGACCATATCTTTTTTCTAATTCTTTAGCTCCTTCTATTGTTGGAGCTGCAAATAAGGTGTTAGACATATTAAGTAATTCAACAGATTTAAGGGATAAGCTAGAACATAATACAAAGTATTTTAGAGAAGAAATGACTAAATTAGGTTTTGACATAAAGCCAGGTACACATCCTATCGTTCCAGTAATGCTCTATGATGCAAATATTGCGCAAAAAATGTCTGATTTATTGTTAGATGAAGGTATTTATGTTATCGGATTCTTTTATCCAGTTGTTCCTAAAAATGAAGCAAGAATAAGAGTTCAAATTTCTGCTGAACATGAAATAATTGATATTAACAAAGCTATTTCTTCATTTAAAAAAGTAGGAAGAGCATTAAATATCATATAAATAAGTAGTAAATAAATTTTGTAGATCTAGAAAAAAGTTTACTTTTGCAAACCTTTTTAAAGAATATATTGTGGATACATTAAGTTATAAAACACTTTCAGCCAACAAAGAATCTGCTAATAAGAAGTGGTGGGTAGTTGATGTTGAGGGTCAGATATTAGGTAGATGTGCTTCTAAGATTGCTAAAGTACTTAGAGGTAAATACAAAACAAATTTCACTCCCCATGCTGATTGTGGTGATTATGTTATAGTTATAAATTCAGAGAAAATTACTATGACAGGCAAAAAGATGGAAAACAGAGAAATTTTTGCCCATACTGGATTCCCTGGTGGTCAAAAAAGAATATCACCAAAAAATATGCTGATTAAGGATGGAAGATCAGTATTAAGACATGCTATAAAAGGAATGTTACCAAAAAATAAATTAGGAGCAGCTATTTTAAAAAATTGTTATATATACACTGGCGGAGAACATAACCACGATGCTCAGAAACCAAGTGTTTTAAATTTAAACGACTTAAAGTAATATGGATACAATACACTCAATCGGAAGAAGAAAGGCATCAGTTGCTAGAATTTACTTAAAAAAAGGTAAGGGAAATATTACTGTTAACGGAAAAGATGTAAAAGATTACTTTCCAGTTAGCACTATGCAGTATAAAATTGAACAGCCTTTTAAAATACTAAATCTTGATAAAAAATTCGATTTAAGTATTAGCGTTGTTGGTGGAGGTAATACAGGACAAGCAGAAGCTATAAGGCTTGCTATTTCTAGAGCACTTTGTGACGTTGACAACGAGAATAGGACTCTTTTGAAATCTAATGGTTTGTTAACAAGAGATTCTAGAGTTGTAGAGAGAAAAAAACCTGGACAAAAGAAAGCAAGGAAAAAATTCCAGTGGGTTAAGAGATAAAATAATTAATGTTTAGAATCTAAATTATTTAGATAAGTTAAAACTTCTACTAAATAATTGCTAAGCGAAATAATAAAGAAAGTAAACATGTCAAAAAAGAAATTTAAAGATTTATTAGAGTCAGGTGTACATTTTGGTCACCTAAAAAAGAAGTATAATCCTGCTATGGCACCTTATATATTTATGGAGCGAAGTGGTATTCATATAATAGATTTGAATAAAACCATAGCAATGTTATATGATGCTTCTGCTGCTTTAAAACAAATTGCTAAATCAGGTAAAAAGATTCTATTTGTTGCAACTAAAAAACAAGCAAAAGGAATATTAGCAGAAACTGCTAAGTCACTAAATATGCCTTACATTACAGAGAGATGGCCTGGTGGTTTATTGACAAATTTTTCCACAATCAGAAAATCAATCAAAAAAATGCAAAGTATTGATAAAATGATGGAAGATGGTACAGTTGACACACTGTCCAAAAGAGAAAGACTACAAATAAGTAGACAAAGATCAAAATTAGAACTTAATTTCGGAAGTATTGTTAAAATGACCAGAATGCCAGAAGCAATTTTTATTGTTGATACAAATAAAGAACATATTGCTGTAGCAGAAGCTAAGAAGTTAGGTATTAGATCATTTGCTATGAATGATACAAATACAAACCCTAAGTTAGTAGATTTTCCAATTCCTTCAAATGATGATGCAGCTAAGTCTATTTCTTGTATTCTGGAAGTGATTAAATCTGCTGTTCAAGAAGGTTTAGAAGAAAGAGCAGCTGCGCAAAGTAAAAAAGCTGATGAGAAAAAAGAAAAAGCAAAAAAAATAACGGAAGAAAAATAATAAATTATGACTAAGATTCAAGCAGCTGATGTAGCAAAATTAAGAAGACAGACTGGAGCGGGAATGATGGATTGTAAAAAAGCACTTATTGAAGCAAATGGAGATTTTGATAATGCAATAACAATTTTAAGGAAAAAAGGCCAAAAAGTTGCTGCGCAAAGAGCCGATAGAGAAACTAGTCAAGGAATTGCGGTAGTTAAAATAAATGAAAGTATGAATTCTGGAGTTGCAATAGTTTTGGCTTGCGAAACAGATTTTGTAGCAAAAAATGATTCTTTTAAAGAACTTGCAAATTCATTTGCTGCTATTGCTTTAAACTGTGAAAATAAAGAAAGCTTTTTGAATGCTGATTTTGACGGCATGACTGTTTCAGAAAAGTTAATAGAACAAACAGGTGTAATTGGAGAAAAGCTAGATATATCTTCATTTGAAAAGTTAGATGCACCTTTTGTAGGATCATACACACATGGTCTAAAAATAGCAGTTTTAGTTGGTCTATCAAAAAGTTTTGATAAAGCTGATATATTAGCTAAAGATTTATCAATGCAAGTTGCATCAATGGGAGCTACAACATTATCTTACAAAGATTTTACAGCTGATTTTTTACAAGCAGAAACTGATGCAAGGATTGCAGTTATTGAAAAGGAAAATATTGAGCTAGCAAGGCTTGGAAAGACGTTAAAAAATGTTCCTAAATATATATCAATGTCACAACTTACAAGTGAAGTATTGTCCAGCGCAGAAGAAGAGATAAAAGTTACATTAAAGCAAGAGGGTAAACCAGAGCATATTTGGGATAAAATAGTTCCAGGAAAGATGGCTCGTTTTATTTTAGACAATACTTCTCTAGATCAAGAACAATGTCTATTAGATCAAGTTTTTATTAAGGATGAAGATAAAAAAGTATCTCAATATATCGCATCATATGCAAATGATGTATCTGTTGTTGGATTTAAAAGAGTTTCACTAGGATAGTACTCCACATTAAATTTTCTTTACTTCGTTTTACCTCTTCAATGTAATTATATATATTTGAGAAACTTTTTATTATGTTATACAAAAGAGTATTATTAAAATTAAGTGGAGAATCACTTATTGGAGATAATGACTATGGTATTGATTCAAAAATGTTGAGTAGATATGCTCAAGAAATAAACAGTATTGTAGATTCAGGAATGCAAATTGCTATTGTAATTGGTGGAGGAAATATTTATAGAGGTGTTCAATCTGAAGGAGCTGGTTTTGATAGAGTTCAGGGAGATTATATGGGAATGCTAGCAACTATTATTAATGGAATGGCATTACAATCTGCACTAGAATCGATTAATATTCCAACCAGAGTCCAAACAGCTATTAAAATGGAACAAATAACCGAACCCTATATTAGAAGAAGAGCAATTCGCCATTTAGAAAAGGGACGTGTAGTTATTTTTGGCGCAGGAACGGGAAACCCTTATTTTACTACTGATACTGCAGCAACATTACGTGCTATTGAAATTGAAGCTGATATCATATTAAAAGGAACTAGAGTTGACGGTATTTATTCTTCTGATCCGGAAAAAAATGATGATGCAAAAAAATATGATACAATTAGTTTCGAAGAGGTATTTAATAAAAAGTTAAATGTTATGGATATGACCGCATTTACTTTATGTAAAGAAAATAAATTACCGATTAAGGTTTTTAATATGAATAAGCAAGGAAATTTATCTAAAGTTTGCAATGGAGAAAATGTTGGCACACTAGTAAATTTTTAATATTAAATTACATATATGGAAGATGAAGTAAAGTTTTATTTAGATCTTGCAAAAAATGATATGCAAGAAACTATCAAAAGATTAGAGGTCAATCTTACGAAAGTTAGAGCCGGAAAAGCGAATCCACAAATGCTTAGAAATGTTTCAATTGATTATTATGGCGTAAATACACCTCTCGCTCAAGCTTCTAATATCTCTACTCCAGATGCACAAACATTAACTATTCAACCATTTGACAAAAATCTAATTTCGGAAATTGAACAAGCTATTGTTGAATCTAATCTTGGTTTTAATCCTTCAAATAATGGTGAAAAAGTTATTATTCACGTTCCGCCATTAACAGAAGATAGAAGAAGAGATTTAGTTAAACAAGCAAAATCTGAAACAGAGAATGCTAAAGTTCAAATTAGAAATGTTAGACAAAAAGCTAATGATGAGATGAAAAAATTGGGAAAAGATGGTCTATCAGAAGATTTACAAAGAGATGCTGAGGCTAGCGTGCAAGAATTAACTAATTCTTATACAGGTAAAATAGATGATATGTTTGCTGTAAAAGAAAAAGATATAATGAAGGTGTAATTTATTTTTTGTTATGAAAGGAATTATATTAGCCGGTGGATCCGGAACAAGATTAAATCCTCTAACTTTGGCTATTAGTAAGCAAATGATGCCTATTTATGATAAGCCTATGATTTATTACCCATTAACAACCTTAATATATTCTGGGATTAAAGATATTTTAATAATTTCAACACCAAAAGATTTGCCACTTTTTAAAGAATTATTGGGAGATGGTTCACAACTAGGTTGTTCATTCAGTTACAAAGTACAAGAAAGTCCAAATGGGATTGCACAAGCATTTATAATTGGTGAGGAGTTTATTGGAAAAGATAAAGTATGTTTAATTTTAGGAGATAACATTTTTCATATGAAAATTTCCACTTTAAATAAGTGTAAAAACGTTGATGGCGGTATTATTTTTGGTTATCATGTTCATGATCCTGAAAGATATGGTGTTGTGGAATTTGATAATCAACATAAAGTTGTTTCAATTGAAGAAAAACCAAAAAAACCTAAATCAAATTATGCAATACCAGGACTATATTATTACGACAATTCAGTGATTGAATTAGCTAAAAACATTCAACCTTCAAATAGAGGAGAATATGAAATTACTGACTTAAACAAAAAATATTTAAATATTAATAAGTTGCAAGTAAACTTGTTAGAAAGAGGATCTGTTTGGTTAGATACGGGAACTTTTCAATCTCTTATGCAGGCTAATCAATATGTTCAAGTTATTGAGGAAAGACAAGGAAGAAAGATTGGCTGTATAGAAGAAGCGGCCTTTAGAATGAACTTCATAGATACTGATCATTTAATTAAAATTGCGCAACCATTATTGAAAAGCGGATATGGCCAATATTTATTAAATCTTATAAAAAGTTAATGAAATCCTATCTAGAACTACGCCAACTTATAGATCAAAGATTAGATAAGATTGAATTTTTAGCAGATGCAAAAAGCTTGTATAGTCCTATTGAATATATATTGTCGTTAAAAGCAAAAAGAATTAGACCAGTTTTATTATTGATGGCACATCAATTATTTTCTGACAATTTACAGAAAGCAATGTCCCCAGCCATAGGTATTGAAATTTTTCATAACTTCACATTATTACATGATGATATAATGGATAATGCTTCGGTTAGAAGAGGTTATAAAACTGTGCACGAAAAATGGAATAATAATACAGCTATACTCTCTGGTGATGCTATGTTGATCGAATCATATAAACATATAATTGATGTTGATAATAAAATTCTAAACGCAGTTTTAGCAATTTATAATAATGCAGCAATTCAAGTTTGTATCGGTCAAAAGTGTGATATGGATTTTGAAAATCAAAAAAATGTTACTATTTCAGAATATATTAAAATGATAGAGTATAAAACTGCGGTTTTAATTGCGGCATCTATGCAAATTGGAGGACTTATAGCAGGAACTGATCATAAAACTCAAGAACATCTATTTGAATTTGGAAAAAATATTGGGATAGCTTTTCAGCTAAAAGATGATTTGTTAGATGTTTTTGGAAGTAAGAACGTATTTGGGAAAGAGGTTGGAGGAGATATAAAATCAAATAAAAAAACTTATTTATTTTTAAAAGCACTTGAAGTTGCAGATGGCAAAACAGTTAAAAAATTAAATAAATACTATAGTACTTTTTTAAATGATAATATTCAAAAAATAAATAATGTAAAAGAAATATTTTTGAGCCATAATATTATTGATCACACAAATATTTTAATTAAGAAGTATCATGATTTAGCAATGGAAAATTTAGAACATATAGATGTTAAAGATAAAGATAATTTTTATGAATTTTCAAATAAATTATTAGACAGGATAAATTAAGATTAAATTATGCTTTTCTATGAACAATAAAATAGATAATTTTACATATTATTTTTAATCATGGACAAATTTTCTTTCTTGGGATCTATTCATACTTCAATGGTTGAAGAAATGTATGATAAATATATTAAGGACCCTAACTCTGTCAATGAAAATTGGGCGTCTTTTTTCAAAGGTTATAATTTTGCCAATGAGTTATATTCTGAAGATGATATTCCAGAATCATTTTCAAAAGAGTTTAAAGTCATAAATTTAATAAATTCTTACAGAAAAAGAGGGCATCTATTTACTAAAACAAATCCTGTAAGAGAAAGAAGAAAATACAAACCAACACTTGATCTTGAGAATTTTGGTTTACAAGATTCAGACTTAGATTTAGTTTTTCAAGCCGGTGATGAAGTTGGGATTGGACCATCAAAGTTGTCTGAAATAATAAAACATTTACAAACAGTTTATTGTCAGTCCATTGGAATTGAATATATGTACATAAGGGACCCTGAAGAAATAAACTGGATAAAAAAAAGACTGCATAAAAACGCTAATACTCCAAATCTTGAAGTAAATCAAAAAAAACATATTCTACATAAATTAAATCAAGCAGTTGCATTTGAAAATTTTTTACATAAAAAATTTGTTGGACAAAAAAGATTTTCACTCGAAGGGGCTGAGTCTTTAATTCCTGCTCTTGATGTTTTAATTGAGCATGGAGCAGAATTAGAGGTTGAAGAATTTATTGTTGGAATGGCTCACAGAGGAAGATTAAATGTTTTAGCTAATATATTTAATAAAACATATAAAGAAATATTTGCGGAGTTTCATCCAAAAGATTACTTGGATGATTCAATTTCCGGAGATGTAAAATATCATTTAGGGTTTACATCAACACAAAAATGTGATAATGGAAAATTAGTTAGGTTAAACTTATCTCCTAATCCATCTCATCTAGAAGCTGTTGATCCGGTTGTTCAAGGTATTGCAAGAGCAAAAATTGACACAAAATATAATTCAAATCAAAATAAGGTACTTCCAATACTTATACATGGAGATGCTGCTCTAGCTGCTCAAGGTGTTGTTTATGAAGTTGTTCAAATGGCTCAGCTAGACGGATATAAAACAGGAGGAACTATTCATATTGTAATAAATAATCAAGTTGGATTTACTACAAATTATCTTGATGCTAGATCAAGTACATATTGTACAGACGTTGCTAAAGTTACGCTATCTCCAGTTTTACATATTAATGGTGATGATGTTGAGGCTGTAGTTCATTCATTAAAATTTGCTCTTGAGTATAGACAAACATTTAATAAGGACATATTTATTGATCTTTTATGTTATAGAAAATATGGACATAATGAAGGAGATGAACCAAGATTTACACAACCTAAGTTGTATCAATTAATTGCTAAACATCCTAACCCTAGAGAAATATATAAGGAAAAGTTATTAAATGAAGGCATTGTTGAAGATGAATCTGTTAGACAATCAGAAGACGAATTTCAAAAATTATTAGATGATAGGTTTAATGAAGCCAAAGAAATTGAAAAGGCCAAAATCACACATTTTTTAAAGGATGAATGGAAAAATTTCAAACGTGTTGTTGATTCTAATTTCTTTTCACAAGTTGACACATCAGTTGATAAAACAACTCTGACAATTTTAGCAAAACAACTTTATGATATACCTAATTCCTCTAGGTTTTTCAAAAAAACCATCAAACTATTAAATGAAAGGAAGTCCATGATTGAAAAATCGAAAATGATTGATTGGTCAATGGCAGAATTATTAGCATATGCGTCTTTGTTAGACGAGGGTTTTCATATTCGAATAAGTGGTCAAGACGTTGAAAGAGGAACCTTTTCTCACAGACATGCTATACTAAAAGTAGAAGATTCTGAAGAAGAAATTTCTCCACTTCAAAATGTAAAAAAATCCTCAAATTTTGAAATTTATAACTCACTATTATCTGAGTATGGAGCACTAGGATTTGATTATGGATATTCTATTACGTTACCAAATACATTAACTATTTGGGAAGCTCAGTTTGGTGATTTCAGTAATGGAGCACAAATAATGATAGATCAATTTATTTCGTGTGCTGAAGATAAATGGAAGGTAATGAGTGGTTTAGTTTTACTTCTTCCTCATGGTTATGAAGGTCAAGGTGCCGAACATTCTTCAGCTCGAATAGAAAGATATTTACAATTGTGTGCTAAATACAATATGCAAATTGTAAACTGTACAACACCTGCAAATTTCTTTCATGTTTTAAGAAGACAACAAATAAGGAACTTCAGAAAACCTCTAATTGTATTTACACCTAAAAGCTTATTAAGAGATCCATTATGTGTTTCATCTTTTGAAGATTTTTCAAAATCAAGTTTTCATGAAATAATTGATGATGAGATTGTTTTAAAAAATACTGAAAAATTAGTTTTTTGTAGCGGTAAAATTTATTACGAGCTTTACAAGGAGAGAAGTAAGTATAATGATGCTAATTTACGACTTGTTAGAATAGAACAATTATTTCCACTTGATGTTAATCAGATTAACGAAATTGTAGAAAAATATCAACCAAAAGAAATAATTTGGGTTCAAGAAGAACCAGAAAATATGGGTGCATGGAGATATATTTTATCGAATCTAAAAAATTTAAATATAAAATTAGTTTCTAGAAAACCGTCTCCTGCTCCTGCAAGTGGTTCTAGTAAATCATTTGCTGATCAGCAAAAAATAATTATAGATAGTATATTTAAATAAAGTATTATGATATTAGAAATGAAGGTTCCAAGTCCTGGAGAATCAATATTAGAAGTTGAAATTGCTGAATGGTTAGTTGAAGATGGTGAGTATGTAGAAAAAGATCAAGCTATTGCTGAAATAGATTCGGATAAAGCAACACTAGAGCTTCCAGCAGAGGAAAGTGGTAAAATTAAAATATTAGTTGAAAATGGTGAAACCGTATCAGTCGGTGATGTTGTTTGTAAAATAGATACCTCTGTTTTTGGCGAAGCAAAAAAAACAAATGTATCAGATATTAATTCAACACAAAATAACATTAAAGAAGATACTAAACTCAAAAAAAATAAAATTACTCCTTTAGCGTCAGCTATAATTAATTCTCATGAAAATATATTAGTTAATAATATTAATGCTTCAGCTAAAGATGGAAAAATAAGAAAATCAGATGTTATAGATATAATAACCGAAAAATCTAATCACAATACTTCCCGAAAGAAGATGTCAACTTTAAGAAGAAAAATTGCACAAAGATTAGTTGCTGTTAAGAACGAAACTGCAATGTTGACAACATTTAATGAAGTAGATATGAACAATATTTTTAATATTCGATCAGAATTTAAAGAAAAGTTCAAGGATAAGTATAATGTTAATTTAGGCTTTATGTCTTTTTTTACTAAAGCTGTAACGTTATCATTAAGTGAATTTCAAGATGTTAATGCAATGATTGATGGAAATGAAATAGTCTATCATAATTATTGTGACATAGGAATAGCAGTAAGCGCCGAAAAAGGCTTGATGGTTCCTGTTTTAAGGAATGCAGAAAAAATGACTTTTGATAAAATTGAAAATAGTATAAAAGATCTTGCTATAAAAGCAAGGGATGGTAAATTAAAAATAGACGAGATGACTGGAGGAACTTTTACAATTACAAATGGTGGAGTTTTTGGCTCCATGTTATCCACTCCAATTATTAATCCACCACAATCTGCAATTTTAGGTATGCATAACATTATAGAGCGCCCAGTAGTAATAGATGGAAAAATTACAATAAGACCTATGATGTATGTAGCTTTATCTTATGATCATAGAATTATTGATGGTAGAGAATCTGTTGGTTTTTTGTGCAAGGTAAAAGAATATTTAGAAAATCCTGTTGAATTTTTATTTGAGGGTAACGTACAAAAGACTTTAAATTTATAGTCTAAATTTCGTCTGCAATTTCAATTTCAAGATTATTAAGATTTTCTGTTATAGGAATTTGACAACTTAAACGACTATTCTCTTTAGTATTAAAAACTTCAGATAACATTGCTTCTTCTTCGTCTTGCATTAAGGGTAATTTATGATTTGAGAGAATATAGCACTGACAAGATGCACACATGGCCATACCTCCACAAACCCCAATTGTTCCTTCCTCAGCTAGTTCATACATTCTAATAACCTCCATTAAATTCATAGCCATATCTGTTGGGGCGTTTATATGATGTTTTTCCCCAGTTCTATCAATAACAGTTAATTTAATATCAGACATTAATCATTAATTGATTTTACAACTGCTTTTGGAGCTTCTTTTCTGCTACCGTCAAATCCAGTTATGCCGCTAACAGTTGTATATTTAAAAACAGATTTTTTTCCTGGATGAATAATTTTATACGCTGATTGGCACATAAGTGTAGTTTCATGAAATCCACATAAAATTAATTTTAATTTTCCAGGGTAGGTATTAATATCCCCTACTGCAAAAATTCCAGGAATATTTGTTTGATAATCATAGGTATCTACTTTTATTGCATTTTTTTCAATGTCTAATCCCCAATCAGAAATAGGTCCTAATTTTGGGGATAGTCCAAACAGTGGAATTAAAAATTCAGTATCAATCACCTCAATATTACCATCGTTGTTTATTGTTACTTTTTCTAACTTTTCATTTCCTTCAATTTTTGTTATTTCAGCTGGAGTAATTAATCGTATTTTATTTTTATTTTTTAGATCCTTAACCTTTTCTACTGAATCTAAAGCTCCTCTGAACTCGTTTCTTCTGTGGATTAATGTAACATTGGCATTTATATTTGCAAGGTATATTGTCCAGTCTAGAGCAGAGTCTCCTCCTCCAGCAATAATAACTTTCTTGTTTCTATAAATTTCAGGGTCTTTAATAAGATAATTAACACCTTTGTCTTCAAATCGTTCTAAATTTTCAAGAGCAGGTTTCCTAGGTTCAAAACTTCCTAATCCTCCAGCAATTGCAATTACAGGTGCATTATGTTTTGTACCTTTATTTGTAGTTACAACGAAACTACCATCTTTTATTTTACTAATATTTTCTGCTCTTTCTCCTAATGTAAAACCGGGTTCAAATTGTTTACATTGTTCTAATAAGTTTTTAGTTAAATCACCGGCTAGTACTTCTGGTAATCCAGGAATATCATAAATAGGTTTCTTTGGGTAAATCTCAGAGCATTGTCCCCCAGGTTGAGCTAAAGCGTCAATCAAATGACATCTTAATTTTAAAAGTCCAGCCTCAAAAACAGTAAAAAGACCTACAGGCCCTGCTCCAATTATTAAAATATCAGTCTTAATCATTTTTATTTTTTTTCAAAAATACTAAGAGTTTAAAAATAATCAGCAGTTTTATTTGGCTTTTACATTTATTATTCAAACAATTTATTACTAATAATTTCATATTTTTGCAAAAAATTTATTTATGGCAATTAAAATAACTGACGATTGTATAAATTGTGGTGCATGTGAGCCTGAATGTCCAAATAATGCTATTTATGAGGAAGATGTTGCTTGGAAATTTTCAGATGGGACTAATCTTAAAGGAGAGATAACATTATTCAATGGTTCTGTTACTTTAGCTGATCAAGAAAACAGAACTGGATCTTTTTCTGAAGACTACTATTTCATTGTCCCTGAAAAATGTACTGAATGTGTAGGTTTTCATGAGGAACCACAATGTGCTGCTGTATGTCCAGTTGATTGCTGTATACCTGACGAAAAAAATGTTGAAACGAAAGAAACACTATTAGAAAAGAAAGATTGGATGCATTCTTGATTACTCATTTAATGCAACTACTTCTTTAATTTTATCTCCAACCTTGTCTTTTAATAATTGCTCAACTCCATTCTTTAATGTTGCCTGAGATGATGGGCATCCACTGCATGATCCTTTAAGAACTACTGTAACTGTTCCGTTTTCAAAAGAATGGAATTCGATAGCCCCTCCATCTGATTCAACAGCAGGTTTAATGTAGTTGTCAATAAGAGAAATAATTTGGCTATCAATCTCTTTATTTGATTGCTTAATTTTTTTTGGTTTATTTAAATTAATTGAATTATCTTTTGTATAGTCTAAAATTTCTATTTTATTGTTATTAATAAAATCTAAAATAAATTCTCTTAACTGCATTGCTATATCTTCCCATTCAACAGATCTATTCTTGGTAATAGAAATAAAGTTATTGCTCAGAAAAACATTTTCCACAAAGGGAAACATGAAAAGTTTTTGTGCAATATTTATTTTTTTTGCTTCTTCTGGACTTTTTACTTCTATTGATTGTTTTACTAATTTTTTGTTAGCAACAAATTTCATTGTTGTTGGATTTGGTGTGCTTTCAGCATAAATAGTATACAACATAATTTTTATTTTTGTCAAAATTACAAACAAAAAATTTATGGTGTTAATTAAATCGTTAAATAATAAAAANCCTATTATTTCAAAAAATANTTTTTGTGCAGAAAATTCAACTATAATTGGAGATGTTGAAATAGATGAATATTGNTCTGTATGGTATAACNCTGTTATNAGAGGAGATTTAGGTTNNGTTAGNNTAGGAAAAGCTGTAAATATNCAAGACGGAGTTGTAATTCATANTACACTAAATAAATCAAAAACAATAATAGAAAATNATGTTACTATTGGTCATAATGCTGTTATACATGGATGTNATATTAAAGAAAATTGTTTAATTGGTATGGGNTCAATAATTTTAGATAATTCTATAATTAATAGTAATATAATAATTGGAGCTGGTAGTGTGGTATTNGAAAATTCAATATTAGANTCGGGATATTTATACGCTGGGGTNCCTATAAAAAAAATAANAAANTTAACTTNAAAACAANTTAATGATATAAAAAAAANTGCTTTAAATTATATTAAGTATTCTAANTTAGTNTAGTCANTAAATANATTTTTTTCTTCAAGAAATATATTTTCCTTAAAAAATAATTTTGCACTTTCTTCAAANGATTTTGTGTAGTTTGANACGTAAAATTTATTTTCTGATTCANTNNTAATATTTTTATTTNTAATATTTTNAGAAATNTATTTNGCTATAATATTTACGGAATCAATTACATCTACCTTTTTTTTATTGGNATGTTTAATTTGATAATATTTTGAAATTTCGTCTTTAATNAATGGATAGTGTGTACANGCTAAAATAAGNTCATNAANATCTTTTAACTTNTTATNACTTAAATATTTTTTAATTATTGTTTTACTTATNTTTTCGTTAAAAAANCCNTCTTCAATCATAGGTGCNAGTAGAGGTGTTTGTAAACTACTNACATTTAATTTACTATTTAAAGTTGTGATTTTTTTTTNGTAATTTTTTGATTGAATTGTAGCTTTAGTNCCTATTATTCCAATATTAGCTGNTGAATTTTTNTATTTTTCATCGATNTATTTAACAACAGGATCTATTACATTAAATACTNGTATGTTTTTTGCAACTTTCACAACAGTTTCGTTTGCNACTGATGCAGCTGAATTGCAAGCTATNACNATTGCTTTACATTTTTTTTGTATNAAAAAAGAAGTTATTTTNTTTGAAAATAAATTAATTGATGTTTCTGACTTTTCTCCGTAAGGAAGATGTTGTGTGTCACCAAAATAAATNAGATTTTCATTTGGAAGTTGTTGTTTNATTGCATGAGCAACTGTAAGACCNCCAATTCCAGAATCAAANATACCAATTGCTGATTGTTTCAANAGTAATTNAGTTAAAGTTTAAGTTTCTTTTTTACTAGAGGTAAAATNTTTTCACTTTCTTTAGCATANANTAGTATNGGTGCCTCAAANATNTAAGTGTANTTATTTTCTTTTGCTACATTGTCAATTACATTTTTAAGTTTTTCTTGNATAGGTTGTAATAAATCAGCNTGTTTTTGTTGNATTGAAATTTGAGCATTTTGTTCAAAAGANTGCACTCTNGCTTGTAANCTTTGNATCTCTGCTTCTTTNTCTGCNTTAACTAAATCAGTGTATGNTTCAATGTTTTTTTGATAATCTGAAAACATATTTTGNAATTCCGTATTCATAGAAACTAATTGCCCATCAAGGCTTTTTACAAANTCTTGTAATTCTTTTTCNGCTGATTTNTATTCAGGCATTAACANTAATATTTCTTGAGAATCAAGATATCCAAATTTNTTTTGTGCAGAAATTGNNNTAGTTAGTANAGTTATANATAATAATAAGATAATTTTTTTCATAGTTTTAGTTTTAAAATTTAATNTTAATAGCCTAGAATCTCTAGAACTTTATCAGATTTATCAAAGTTGTTATTTTTATAAAGCATTATNAAATCACTTGAGCTATCNAANATAATAGCGTATTTATTATTCTCNGCAAGTTGTTGTATNGCATCATAAACTCTNTCNTGAATTGGTTTAATTAGNTCTTGNCGTTTTAAAAACATATCTCCATTNGGTCCAAAATATTTTTGTTGCAANTGCTTTGTATTATTTTCTTTTTTAANAATNGCTTCCTCTCTTTTAATTTTCATNTTATCAGTTAAAAGGATTTTTTCTTGCTGNTATGCCCTGTACATATTTTCAACTTCTTCATATTTTTTTTCTATTTCTTGTTGCCAAGTTAATGATATTTGATCNAGTTTTTCTTGAGCNTGNTTAAAGTCNGGTAATTTATTTAAAATATAATCTGTNTCAACATATGCAAANTTTTGAGCCTGTATNTTTACGCNAATTAGCANAATTGTNAGT
The DNA here is from genome assembly GCA_002697505.1 of Flavobacteriales bacterium. GTDB lineage: Bacteria > Bacteroidota > Bacteroidia > Flavobacteriales > BACL11. The sequence continues at coordinate 58,698 of NZWA01000034.1, forward strand.
GATAAAATAATTTTTTTNTACATATAAATTTTTATTNCAAATGTAGTTAAAATTGTTGACCCATAGANAAATGAAACTGACCACCATTAGCNTTCGGAANAGCAGGTATATCGTCAAATCCCCAACCATAATCTACACCCATCATACCAATCATTGGNAGCATAATTCGAACTCCAATTCCAGCAGATCTTTTAACTGAAAATGGATTAAAATCATCAAATTTGTCCCAAGCATTACCCGCTTCTAAAAAGCCAAGAANATATACAGTAGAAGCAGGATTTAAGCTAATTGCATATCTAAGTTCNGTAACNTANTTATTATATATTGATGCTCCAGTTTCNGAAGATACGNTNTTGTTTTGATAGCCNCGNAGTGNAATNAATTCTCTTCCATCATANACCATNCCCATNCCACTTAATCCNTCNCCTCCAACATANAACCTCTCAAATGGAGCNATACCTAATTGATNATTGTANGCTCCNAGAAGTCCCATTTCTAATTTAGTATTAAGNACTAGTTTTTCNNTNAANGATGAATACCATGCAGATTTAAAGTTCCATTTATAATATTCAATCCATTTAAATTTCTCTTGATCTCTTATACTATTGTAATCTTTNTTTTCAAACATTGAGTATGGAGGAGTTAATTTTAAACTTAATGAAAAATTGGATCCGCTTCTAGGNAAAACTAGTTGNTCTATAGAGTTTCTTCCTAATCTAACTTCATAATTTATATTATTAGAAAAACCATTTGAAAATGAAAAAAATGATTGAGAATTAATTANTTCGTATTGTTGAAAATTNANACCATTATAAATTGTAAAATAATCGTCAGGATACTTTAATCTTTGNCCTAATCCAATAGTGAAGCCANTTAGTTCTACAGCTTGTCGATTTTCTCCTGTTTGGCCATTTGATGTAATAGATTTGTATAATGAAACAGATANTGAATTNGGTTTTTTATTNCCAAGCCACGGTTCCACAAATGACATTCTATATTGTTGATAATAAATNCCATTAGANGAAGCNGTGAGAGATAATCGTTGNCCATCACCAGANGGNANAGGNTCCCAACTTTTTNTATTAAATATGTTTTTAGTTGAGAAGTTATTAAATGTTAANCCTAATGAACCNACTACTCTTCCTGCACCCCATCCACCNTGTAATTGTATTTGATCNGAAGATTTTTCCGCAAGTATATATGTAATATCAACTTTNTTTTTTGATGGNTCNGGATCTATTTTTACATCAAATGATTCTGGATCAAAGTATTGNAGTTGAGCNAGCTCTCTTTGTGTTCGCATTATTTCNGATCTTTTGAACAAATTACCAGGTTTTGTTCTTATTTCACGCATTATTACATGNTCATTGGTTTTGGTATTTCCTTTAATCGAAACTCNATTTATTCTNGCTTGTTCACCCTCATATATTCNTATTTCTAANTCAATAATGTTATCACTAACATTTTTTTCNATTGGTGTAGCATTAAAAAATAAATAGCCATCATCTAAATATAGTGAACTTATATCAACACCTTTTTCTGATCCAAATATTTNTTGGTCTAANATTGATTGATTAAAAATATCATTTTGTTTNATNTTTAAAATTTGATTNAATTCTTTGTCACTATATATTTTATTTCCAACAAATGAAATATCTCCAAATTTATATTTTTCNCCNTCCTCAAGATTTANTTCNAGANTAATTAAGTTNTTNTTAANATANAAACTATCACTNATAATTCTAGCATCTCTATATCCAAGTTTATTATATTCAGNAATTATATTTTTTTTATCGTCTNCATAGTTTTCTTTTATNAATTTTGATACNTTGAAAATTCTCCAAAAGTTTTTCTCCTTTGTTTCTTTCATTAATCTTCTGATTTTTTTATCGCTTAGNGCGTAAANCGTATCTTTTCTATTTAGTAATGATGTATTGTTATTNNGTATTTTTTTTCTTCCNTTAACAATNATTTTATCAATTTTAATTTTTTTACCGGCATCAANAATAAAAGTTAAATTNTCAGAATTTTGTGTTGTTGTATCTACTGTTAATTTATANTTAATTTTAGCTGAATANAAACCTTTNTCAANGTANTATTCTTTAATNATNTCTATNCTATTATTAATTAAATTTTCTGTTANAACTTTTCCTCTCATNAGCTTTAGNTCNTCTTTAAGACTAGTTACGTCAGATTTNTTGATTTTNCCCNCAAAGTTAAACTTAGAAAGTCTTTTGTTNTCNGANAAATTAATATTTAAGAAAATTAAATTATCTATTTTTTTTTCTATNCTAATNTTTATGTCAGAAAATAGTTTTTGGTTCCATAAATTNTTTATNGCATCAGATNTTTTTGCTCCAGGNACATTTATTGTGTCNCCTACTTTTAAGCCAGANATAGATAAAATTGTATTAGTGTTCAAATATTTAGTNCCTGNGATAGTAATTCCACCTATTTCATATTTTTTTGGNAACGANTATTCAACGTATTGATTNCTTTGAGAATATGAATAAGTAGTTATAAAACAAAAGANTATAATTTTTAAACGTAACCATAGTGNATATTTAAATATTTTATTTTCCAAANCTTCTATCTCTTTTTTGATATTCTACAATCGCATTAATAAAATCTTTTTTTCTGAAATCGGGCCACAAAANCTTTGTNAAATAAAGNTCNGAATAGGCAATTTGCCAAAGCAAAAAATTNCTTATTCTATGTTCACCNCTAGTNCTAATAACNAATTCNGGATCTGGAACGTTTTTGGTATCTAAATATTGCNNGAAAAGATGTTCATTAATTTCATTTNCATNAANATTATTTTTTATNATNTTNNTNACAGCATTTAAAATTTCCCATCTACCACTNTAGCTTATNGCNAAAATCAAGGACATTTTAGAATTNTTTTTTGTTTTTTCAATAACAGAATCAAGTTTATTCTTTGCAGTTTTAGGTATTTTATTGATNTNTCCTATNGCCATNAGCTTTATGTCATTCTTCATTAATGTCTTNGTTTCATTAATTATAGNAGANACCAGTAGATTCATTAGTGANNNNACTTCTAGNTTGGGTCNNAACCAATTTTCAGTAGAAAATGCATANANAGTTAAAAATTCNATATTATTTTCTACAGCAGANTCTACAGTTTCTCTNACAGCTGTCACNCCATTTTTATGACCGAAAACTCTATTTTTTCCTTTTGCTTTTGCCCACCTACCATTGCCATCCATAGTTATTGCGATGTGCTTTGGAAGATTTTTTTTATCGATTTCAATCATGCTTACTTGTGATGTAAATTAATAATCACAACCAATAGTGGTCTTAGGGATTTTAAAGGACAAAGTGATTCCGGCAAATGAATACCAATCATTTTTATTTGGATCACCACGTTCTTCACCTAATGTATGTTTTTCTGAAGCAGGCACTGGGTCACTCATCTCTTGTGCTTCAAGACTCATGCCAATCGGATATGGATTTGCTGAGTTTGGATTTTCCCCAGCATAAGTTGTACTTACATCATCTAGGTAGTCAGTAAAGGTTTTTCTAATTCCGTATTCTAAAATTATATTAAAATGTTCAGATACTGCAAATTTAACACCACCACCAATTGGAATTGCAAATTGAATAAGTGAATATTTTTTTCTATCAGGAAATTGAGTTGTTCCTTGCCCTTCTGTCCCTAGTGGTTGTAAACTAATCCATTCACCATTTTTATTTTCAGCTTTTGGATTAAAATTAAATAAAGAAAGCCCAGAATATATAAATGGAGTCCATTTATACAATGGATTTCCTAACTCGTATGGTAAAAAATTAAACTCAAATTGTCCTGAAAGCTCATATATTGAACTTCCATTTTCTTCAAACATATTGTTGCTAAAATGAAGACCTCTTTGTGCTGCAAATTCATCTGACGAATTTCGATCATCCGCAGCAATATTAACTAGCATAAAGGATCCTTTGTAAGAAATTCTTCTATCGATATTTTTTCTTACAATCAAACCAAAATTTGGTATAGAATTATTAAAATGAGAATTATTTAAATCTCCTAGATAATAAGAGATCCCACCAAAACTTCCAACTTCGGTATTCTCTTTATATTGACCAGCTTGACCGTTTATGAAACTCGTGGAAAATAAAAAAATTAATGCGAATAAAAATACACTCTTATTTGTTAAGTTAAGTTTACTTTTCATAAGTTTTTAGAATAATAATTAGCAAATATACTTATTTATGTATTTTATGGGTTAAATTAAGATCTTTTATCTAATCCCCACATTAATTTATTTCTAATTGTGGATGTAAATGAATTATTTTCAGGCTGAACTAGTTTTATTTTAAAGTTAGCTTTTCTAATTGTTAACTCAAGATTACTTTCGAAAGCTCTGGATCTTGAGTCAAGAGAAACTAATGCCAATTGGTCTCTATCTTCAACCTTTAATTTAATTATACTGTTATCGCTTATTACAATTGGACGGACATTTAGGTTGTGTGGAGCGTTGGGTGTTATAATTATGTTATTTGTTCCAGGCATAATAATTGGTCCACCACAGCTTAAAGAATATCCTGTTGATCCCGTTGGTGTTGATACAACAAGTCCATCTGCCCAATATGTATTTAAAAATTCCTCATCAACGAAGGCATCAATTTTAATCATGGATGATGTGTCTTTTTTTAATACAGCAACTTCGTTTAAAGCAAAGTTCTTATCAGAAAATAATTCTTTAGATGTATTGAGTTGAAGTAATGTTCTTTCATTTATTTTAAAATTTTCTTTAATAATATCAGTAATTGCTTTTTCAATTTGATCGGCTGCTATGCTAGAAATAAACCCAAGCCTACCTGTGTTAATTCCTAAGATTGGTATATCAGAGTCTCGAACATATGTAACAGCATTTAGTAAAGTTCCATCACCACCTATACTAAATAAAAAATCTGGTTCAAGTGTGATTAGTTCTTGATGATTAGTAAATATATCCGGTTGTTTTTGGAATCTAACTTTATCGTTTATAAAGCTAAATAGATTTTGTTCCATAACAATTTTTACATGCTCATTTTCCAACCTTTTGATTAAGTGTTGTATATATTTGCTAAAATATTCAGGGTAATTATTTCCAAATAATGCAATCGTCATAGCTAAAAAGGATTAGATATATGCAAAAATACACCTTTTTCTCCTAAATGATTAATTGAGTATTCAATTCTTAAAAGCTTATCATAATAGGTCAAATAGTCTATACTGACACCATTACCCCATAAAGACTTGTTTGACAAATCATTTGGGTTATCATCACAATCAATAAATTTATTTACGGTATATCCATAATCAGAAAAAACACTGAAGTATATTGAGTAAAATGACTTTTGAAATTGTTTAATTTTTAAAATATTAATATCAAATTTCTTTTCTTTTACTAAACACCACTTTAAAATAGATTTTGATAGAATAAATTTTTGATTATCAATAACGTAATACTCATACCCCCTTACATAGTCTTCAAAACCCAATGATTCTTGAGCGAAATAAAAAAGGTCATCAGTATTCGAGGCTTTAAACTTAAAACTTGTACCAAAATGCAGCCGAGGTTGTAAAGTAGTATGTTTTTCAATTTTTCCTTTAACCTCAAAATGGTTCACATCACTGGTTAAAGGAATATGATTGCTTAATTCAATCATTAAATAATGTCCATTAAGTGGATATTTATTGTAATCTCTCTTGTCTAAAGTATATAAGTAATCAATTTTAGCGTAAGAGCCAATACTTTTGTTGTTGTTTAAATACTCTTTATTTAGATTAGAAATTTCTTTATCAATTTCGGTTTGAAAATAACTCAAATTTAAATTATGGGTTGCATAAATATTTTTTCTTAATGAGAAATTTGCAGAAAAATGAAAATCTTTTGAAGTATAACTATTATTAATACTATCACTGTAGTAATCTAATCGATTGTTGGTTGTGTTGAAAAAAGTTATTTTTCTTCTAAAATATTCAATATTAGTTTTTATGCCAAAAGTTTTTTTGTCATTTACATAAGGAATGTCATACATTATTTGATAATGTTCCTTAAATCCAAATCTTGATTTAATTCTCAGCAACTGATTTTTTCCTCTAAAATTTTCCCAGTTAAAAAACAAACCATAATTAACTCTATTAAAATCTCGTTTGTCAATCCAAGAATTAAAATTTCTATCAGCAAGTTCAAAAATTGGATATGGCCATATATACCATCTTTCAACTAGTTTAATATATATAGTTGTTAAATTGTTTTTTTCTTTTTTTTCAATTTCAATAAAGTTGAATAAATTTAAATTTTTAAGGTTTTGTTGACTTAATTTAATTTTTCTTTCTAATTCTATTTTTGAATAAGAACTGTCAATTCTAAATAGTAGTTCACGCTTGATAATATCGTCTTTTGTAATCTTATTTCCTGAAATTATTATTTCACTAATAACATTATTTTTCTGTGAATATAAAGAGTTACATATAAGCACAAAAAAAATAACAAATCGTAAGATCATTTTATATATTGATAAATCTCATTAAAGATTCGTATCTGTCAATAAAGTCATCTTGGTTATCTTTTTGCTCGTACGAAGCTACAATATTATAATCGAAACGTTTTAAATCTTTAATGATACTATTGGTTTCCATTGTATTTAATTTAATTGTTACATCTATATATTCCATCTCAGGTGTAGATGTTACATAAGAGCTTAAAATTTTAGCATTGTTCGACTCAATTATTTTAGAAATTTCATACAAACTGTAGTCAGTATTTTTGATATTTAAAACTATTACGCTCCCATTACTTTTAATTACTGTGCTCTTAGCAATAGTATATAAAAGTTTTCTGTTGGTTATTGATCCTAAATAAAGATTTTTTTCATCTAATACTGGTATAGTGCTAATACTATTTTTTTCAACTATTTCAATTATATCAAATAAATGTTGAGTCTCTTGAATGGATGGGCTACTAAGTTCATCTAGATGTTCATGTATAAATTCAGATGGACTATCCCAGCTTAAAATCTCACTTTCTGATAAAATTCCTAAATAAAAATTATTTCTTACAACAGGAAGGTGATAAACTTTCATTTCTTCCATCATTTCAATTGCCCTATCTCCACTATCGTCTGGATGAAGGTGAATTATTGAGCTTGAAATTAATTCATTAGCTTTCATATTACAAAAATACTATTTTTTAAATTTGCAAAATAATGGTTAATTTAAGTGTAAATATAAATAAGATAGCAACTTTAAGAAATGCAAGAGGAGGTAATGTTCCAGATGTTTTAAAAGTTGCCGAGGATTGCCAAAAATTTGGCGCAGATGGAATTACTATTCATCCAAGAACAGATGAGAGACACATTACTAAAAGCGATGTTTTTAATTTAAAACCGTTAGTACATACAGAATATAATATTGAAGGATATCCAAGTAGAGAATTTATAGANATGGTAANAAGTGTNAATCCTCATCAAGTAACGCTTGTCCCNGATGGNCCNNATGTNNTAACATCCAATGCAGGNTGGGATACTATTAAGCAACATAATTTTTTAAAAGAGATTATTTCAGANTTCAAAGAAAAAAATATTAGAACTTCCATATTNATAGATCCTAATTTAGAAATGATTGAANATGCNAAATTATGTGGTTCTGATAGAATAGAGCTGTATACAGAAAGATATGCTGTTGAATATAATATCAATAAAGAAAAAGCAATACAACCATACAAACAAGCAGCAGATTTTGCATCAAAGCTAGANCTNGGCNTTAATGCTGGTCATGATTTAAATTTAGAAAATCTAGAGTTTTTTGTTAAAAACATACCAAATNTTGCTGAAGTATCAATCGGACATGCTTTGATAAGTGATTCAATATATTTAGGTTTAGAGAATACTGTGCGAATGTATAAGAGGCTTTGTCTGTGAAAATCTTTTCAAAAATATATGGTGATGNTCAAGAACATTTAATCATAATACATGGNTTATTTGGCATGTGTGATAATTGGAATACTTTAGGCAAAAAATTCTCNGAATATTATACAGTTCATTTAGTTGATTTAAGAAATCATGGTCGCTCTCCACATTCAGATGAGTTTAATTATGATTTAATGAGTAGTGATATNATNAAATATATNTCTGATAATAATATTAAANAGCCNAGNATNTTAGGACATTCTCTTGGNGGTAAAGTAGCTATGAAAGTTGCGATTGATCATCCAANTNTTATTANTAAANTAATTGTTGCAGATATTGCACCTAAAAAATATAACACTTCATTTCATGAAGANTTATTNTTAAAAATATCTAAANTCAATTTGAATTTATATTCAAAAAGAAATGATGTTGAAAANGCTTTATCATATACTATTAGTGATNTTAATATCAGATCTTTCATATTAAAGAATCTTTATAGAAATGAATTCAAAAATTTTTCTTGGAGATTTAATGTAAAAGGTTTATTGCATCAATTACATAATATTCAAGATGATTCTTTTGNTAAGGGNAAATGTAATGTTCCAACAACATTTATTAGNGGTGGAAATTCAGATTATATNACTAAGGAGGATGAGGTTAAAATACANCAANATTTTATTGACTGTTCAATTTTAACTATAAAAAATGCNGGTCACTGGCTACATGCTGAACAGCCANTAGAATTTTTTCAAGTCGTATNGAATTCTTTGTCAGCAAAATAAATTCANTACTATAATTTGATGATTTGNTTTTCTTTAGCAATNCTAAATCCTTTAGATGTTACCTCTTTTTGCTCAACACTATTGTTNTGTAAAAGCGGATTGGTATGATTAAAATGAATGAAATGAATTTTTTGTTTATCAGATTTTGNNAGAGCGCTAAAATGNTGCATNCTTTCATGAACAAGAGGATGNGGAATTGNACCCATGTCTCTANCAAGCTCACCATTTTTAAAGAAGGTTCCATCCAAGAATGCGTAATCAGTTTTTTTAATTAAATCATTTACTTCAANATTCCATAAGTGCCATTTATCAATGTCTGGTACATAAANAACTGATTTNTTATCACTAACAATATTGTAGCCAACTGTTTCAGAGTATTCATCTCTATGAGGAACTAAAATTGGTTTTATTTTTAGTCTTTCATTGAGTGTTATAAACTTATTGTTTTCAGCCTCAACAATTTTTATATTATTTAATNTTATTAGCTGATTCCAAGGACCATTATGCTTTAAAAAAGATTTCATTTTAGGCATACAAAAAACTGGAAGNTCTNNAGTTCCCATNGCNTCATTNCCAAAATTNATTAAACCAGTGTAATGTCCAATATGTGCGTGAGTTAAAAATACCCCTGATAAATTTGTGATCTTGGAAATATCATTTAGCATTTTNAGTTGATATTTAATATCTGGTGTAGCGTCAATTAACCATTGCTCTTTGCTNACTGGATCAATAATTGCAATGCAGCTAACNTGACGACGATTTTCAATATTTTCCCATGCTAAATNACAACATTNATCATAGCAATTAGTNTGTGGNAAACCNCCATCTTGCGCAATTCCAAGTATGGCTATATATGGTTGNAANGATTTNCTNTTTTTATNACTCATNTTNATTAGTATTACTAAATAATAATTTTTCAAAACAATAATACTCTTTTTTACCTGGTTTTAAATCAATAGCTCCAAGTCTCANATAGCCAATTTTTTCATAAAATTTTAANGCTATAGGATTTTCACTATANGTATCTAAACGTATTGAAGATAGATTATTTTTAATAGCTCTNTTTTCNGCAAAAGACATTAATTTTTTACCTACTTTTTGATTCCAAAANTCTTCTNTTACTGCTAATCGATGAACTACTAAAAATTTATCTGATTTATCATTCCATTTAATAGTANNATATACTTCATCTTGTAANTTATCAATNTTTATTCCNCCAATAANTTCATTATTTTTTTCCGCCACGAAATAGGTTTTATTTTTTAAATCTTTTAAAATTATTTCTTGATTNGGATATTTATTATCCCATTGCGTAATATTNTGAGCAATCATNCCCNTAACNCATGANTTGTACATCTTCATAATNTNNTGNAAATCTTTTNTACGGGCAAGTCTAATGATCATTGTATTAGAAGATTACATCCTCTTACATCNGCTTCGGAAAANCTTCCTANTAGAGAAAATGAATTATCTNGATTTTTTTTCCCAAGATCTTGTGTTGCTATAAAAGGGCATGAATAGATATTTGCAAGATCAATAATATTTATACCTCCTGTTTTATTTTCAATAAAAGTAAACGGATCATTTACATCTCTAATGATAACTTTCATCCAATTTGGGGTATTAAAATTATTATCACCATAAGAGTAAGCCTGTGAGAGTAATTCAGTCATCCCATATTCAGAGTGAATAGAATTTATCGAAAAACTAGATTTTAAAATTTGGTGAACTTCTTCTTTTAGTAATTCTTTTCTTGTACCTTTCATTCCTCCTGTTTCCATTACTATAGTGTTTTTTAATTTTCTTTTGTAATTTTTAGCAAAATCTAAAAGAGCATAAGTCACACCAAATAATATAATTTTTTTGTTTAATTTCTCAACTTGTCCTACCACATGATCAAGCTCATCATAATTAGAAATATAAAAGCCACTACCTGAGTTTTTAGTTTTATTAATAAAATGATTTATCATGTAAATTAATGAGGAGTTTTTGTTTTCATTATAAGTAGGTAGTAGAGCTAAAAAACAGTAATCATCAATATTGCCATAAAATTTTTCAAATGATTTTTCAAATGATTTTTGATAGAGTTTTAAATCAGCTACATAATGTTTACTTTGAATTCCTTGAGTTCCGCTACTTAAAAATTTTATTTCTTCATTCTTTGATTTACAAAGTATTTTTTTTGATTTGAAAAATTCTATCGGTAGAAAGGGTATTTGATAAATATTTTTTGGTGTTTGTTTTTTTAAAATATGATCCGAATATAGCTTGTAAACTGGATTGTACTGCATCTGATAATCGAAAGCAATCATACAGAATTTTTCAAATTCATCATTAGAATTTACTTCAAAAATTCTTTTTTTATAATCAGTCATATTTATCATAAAACAAATTTAGAATATAAATTAACCAATAAAAACATTCTCAAAAAAAAAGAGGCCTTGAAGCCTCTTTTTTAATTTATTATAGTTTATTGCTTAGAACTTATATTCTAAATTAATGTAAAATGTATTTTCTCTATCTGCTTCTTCTTCTGTTTCTAAAGTTGCTTCTTGCCAAGACTGTACATTCATTGCTACAGTAACACCTTTTGTCATCTTTTTTTGTACACCAATGATCATCATATTTCCATCTTTGCTTAAATTCCACTGATTTCCTAGATTATCTTCNGACTCTAGTAAATCATATCGTCCAAATACTGATAAGTCATTACCTAATGAATAATCTCCATANACGGATCTACCAATTTTTTTATTATCTATAACATTACCAGCATTTTCTTGAATGTTGTATTCTCCTCCAATTTTAACAGCCCCCATATTATATACAGCAGCTAGAGTATTAATTGTTTGNTTATCAGTNTTTGCTTCATAAGAAGATCTTGGGGCAATATCTGTTGCCGCACGAACAGAAAGCTTATTTATGGAATAAATTAAGCCAACACCACCTCTCATGAGTCCATTACTNCCTTGNACTTTTTTGTATCCATCACCATTTAAAACTTGGAAATCNAAAGAAATATTTTTGTTTAATGAGTAGTCTAATGTTACACCTAAGTCTGCTGAGTTAGCCCACTTATTTTGATCTTGTAAGGATTTATAGATATATCTTTTTCCCCAAGCTTTTTCCATAAACTTGAAGTTTTTGGTACCAATCATACCAAAGTTAATATTTATATTGTCATTGTACTTCCAATTTAGTTGAGCTATTTTTAAGAACGCAGTATAGGCAGTTCCTCCAGTGTTATTTCCAACGTCAAAAGTTATTTTTGTTGAAAATTTGTCGTCAATTTTATAGCTGTATCCAAGATATGCTCTTTTAAGTTCAAATTCTTTGAAGCTATCTTCACCNTNTTCAGGTGNCATGTCATAATTGAAATTTGAGAAAACTTTACCGAAAGCTTTTCCTGATTGTGCGTTTGTATTATAGCAAATAAGCGATAACACAAAACTTAAAATTATTGTTTTTTTCATTGTTTTAATATTTAAATTTTATGCAAAATTAAACAGAATTATTTGTTTAATGTTAAGAATATATTAACTAAACATTAAATTATGTTAAGTAAAAGTTAATAATTTAATTTTTTGCTATAAACTATTTCTTTTTTTCACTGTGCTTAATAACTTTTGCCTCTAGATGATAAATTATTTCTTCACCTATTTTTTTCAAACTATCACCAGCTCTTTCTATTTTTCTTATGCTTGATAATAGATAAAGTAGCATGTTATTGTCATATTTATCGATATTATTAATAATTATTTGGTGTGCATCAGTATTAATCTTGTTAATTAGTTTATCTTTTTTAAAAACTTTTCTAGCAATTGTTGGATCTTCATTTTCAAATGCTTCAATAAGGCAGTCCATCATAGTATTAAATACATCTAACATTTCTGTTAAACGTGTTTCGTCAACAATTTGTTTATCATAAGCCACATCATGATCTGCAACGTATTTTGCTATGCTCTCTGCAATATCAGCAATATGTTCAAGAGCATGATTAATTTTATATGTTGATAGTATAAATCTTAAATCTACTGCAACTGGAGCATGAAGTGCTATTATATTTTCACAGTCATTATCAATTTTAAGTTCTTGAGCATTAATTCTATTTTCACTAGAAGAAATTTCTTCTGCGATATCCTGATCGTAATTTATTATTGCATTAGCTCCTTTCTCCCATTGCCCTTCTACTAACAAAAACATTTTTAGAAGAGATGATTTTAAATTTAATATTTCTTTTTCGATAGTATTCATGATTATGTGTTTTTAACCGAAACGACCTGTTATATAATTTTCAGTTCGCTCCATCTTNGGNTTTGTAAAAATAGTATCAGTTTTGTCAAATTCAATTAGATCGCCCATATAAAAAAATGCAGTATAATCACTAATCCTTCCAGCTTGTTGCATATTATGTGTAACAATTATTATAGTGTATTTTTCTTTTAAGGTATGTATTAGNTTTTCAACTTTAGCTGTCGCAATTGGATCTAGTGCNGATGTTGGTTCATCCATTAANANAATNGATGGNTCAACAGCTAANGCTCTTGCTATACATACTCTTTGNTGTTGACCTCCTGAAAGCGCNAATGCAGATTTATCAAGATCATCCTTTACTTCTTCCCATAAGGCTGCTTGNTTTANGGCATCTTCGACTCTTTTTTTAATAAATTCTTTATCATTTATNCCTTGAATTTTTAATCCATACGCAACATTATCAAAAATTGATTTTGGAAAAGGATTTGGNTTTTGAAANACCATNCCAACATTTTTTCTAAGTTCATCTACAAGAACACTTTTATCATAAATATTGGTATTNTCAATATATATATCACCATTTAATTTAAAAGAATCAATGTAATCATTCATTCTATTAAATAATCGTAAGAATGTTGANTTACCACATCCAGANGGGCCTATTAATGCNGTAACAGCATTTTCAGTTATNCCAATATTTATATTGTTAAGTGCTTTTAATTTTCCGTAAAAAACATCAANATTTTTTGCCTCTAATTTANATTTCATTTTACCAATTTATTTTTTTCTGCCATTTGTTTCTAAAATACACTGCNATACCATTCATAGTAAAAGTAATTGCTAATAATATAATAATCGCCGCTGCTGCATTTATTGCAAATTCATGTTGTGGACGAGAAACCCAGTTAAAAATTTGAATTGGCAGCACGGTAAATTCATCCATTGGACCTTTAGGGGTGAATGGAACATATGCTAACGCTCCAACTACAATTAACGGAGCTGTTTCTCCTACAGCTCTTGAAATAGCTAATATAACACCAGTTAATATNCCTCCTGATGCAGCAGGCAAAACTTGATACCATGTAGTTTGCCATTTAGTTGCTCCTAGACCGTATGATGCAGCTCGAATTGAAGATGGTACNGCCTTCAATGCTTCTCTTGTTGCNACAATAATTATAGGAAGAATTAATAAAGCCAAGGTAAAGCTTCCAGCTAGAACACTACTACCTAAATTACTAAGTCTAACAAATATTTCAAGGCCTAATAGACCATATATAATTGATGGTACTCCAGCTAAATTTGAAATATTNATCTCTAATAATCTAGTTAGTTTATTNTTTTTATTGTATTCCTCAAGAAAAANACCAGCNCTTATTCCTATGGGTACTGCAATAATAAATGTAAAAATTACTATCCATAATGANCCTGACCAGGCAGTTAAAATTCCTGCTTTTTCAGCTTTTCTTGAAGGTAAAGATGTTAAAAAGCTCCAATCAATTCTATTAAATCCATCATATATTATATTGCCAATAAAAATCGCNAGNANAATTAATCCGATGAAGCAAGCAAATACACCAATGTATTTAAATATTGAGTCTTTTAATCTATTTTTCTNTCCNTTANTCATATTCTTCTCTAAACTTTTTTCTTATCCAAAAGCTAATATTATTTAGTATAAAAGTAAAAACAAATAAAGTTATTCCTGCNGCAAAAATTGTTCGATATTCTAACGAATCATGTTGCACATCACCTANGCTAACTTGAACAATATATGCAGTGATAGTTTCNACAGGTACNAGTGGGTTTAGTGTTAATCTAGGCTGTTGNCCTGCAGCTATTGCTACAATCATTGTTTCNCCAATTGCTCTAGAAAATGCGAGAATTACGGACACTATTATTCCTGAGGATGCAGCAGGTACCATAACCTTAAAAGAAGTTTGCAGCTTTGTTGCACCCATTCCATAAGATGCCTCTCTTAAAGATTTTGGAACCGCGCTCAGAGCATCTTCGCTTAAAGAACTTATGAATGGTATAATCATTATTCCCATTACAATTCCAGCTGATAATGAATTAAANCCCGCCATTNCAGGTATTAATTTTTGTAAAAAAGGTGTTACTACCATAAGTGCAAAAAAACCATATACAACTGTTGGTACTGCAGCNAAAATTTCTAACAAAGGTTTGATAAATTTTTTTAATTTTTTTGGGGCATATTCGCTAAGATAAATTGCAATTGTTAATCCAATAGGTAGCGAAACACTNATAGCTATTATTGTAGTTAAAATTGTACCTGAAATTAAAGGCAAAATTCCAAAATGCTTATTTGCAAATAAAGGAGTCCATTGGGTGTCAGTTAAAAAATCAATAATTGAAACTTCNTTAAAGAATTCGAGACTTTCACTTAGTAAAACCCATATAATTCCAATAGTTGTTAAAATTGTAATTAAAGCAGTTGNTCTTAGTACAANCTCTATTATATTTTCTTTAATTCTTTGCATACNNTNATAAAAACAAAACTCGCATTTTTTTTTAATTAAATGCGAATTTTGCAAATCAAACAATCAGATATTTTGAAAATATCTACTTTTATAACCGAAAATCTACTTAATAAATTCGTTAAATTTCTTTATTTCAAGATCATATTCTTCATCAGTTAATGGAATATATCCCACATCAGNAACTAAGTTTTTNGCATTTTTTAAGTAAAAAGAAATAAACTCTTTNACTTCTTCTCTTTCTTTGGCACTATTATTAGCATAAATAAATATTGGTCTTGATAATGGTGCGTAAGTGCCATTTGAGACAGTTTCCATACTTGGTAAAATTGAACCACTTCCATTGTCAACTCCAACTAATTTTAATTTATCTTTATTTTCTTCATAATATGCTAAACCAAAAAAACCAAGGCCATATTTNTCAGTAGCTACTCCTTGAACTAAGACATGGTCATCTTCCGATGCAGTATAATCACCTCTAGTTCCAACTTTTTTTCCGCAGATTACTTCCGCAAAGTAGTCNTAAGTTCCTGAAGCAGTNCCAGGTCCAAAAAGATGAATTTCTTCTTTTGGCCACCCATCTCTTATTTGACTCCAATATTTAATATTGTTTTGAGCATCTGGATGCCAAATTTTATTTAGTTCATCAACAGTAAAAAAGTCTACCCAATCATTTTCTGGGTTTATAATAACTGCGAGACCGTCATATGCTACACTTAAACCNAAATATGANATATTGTTTTCATCACAAACTTTAGCTTCTTTATCTTTNATTGGTCTAGATGCATTACTAATATTAGTTTCACCTCTAGAAAACTTTTTAAAACCTCCTCCTGTTCCAGAAACTCCTACTGTAACTCTTACATTTGGTTGAACAGCCCTAAATTCCTCTGCTACAGCTTCTGTTACAGGGTAAACAGTACTTGAACCATCAATTTTAATATCACCAGTTAAACCAGTTGTATTTTTTTTATTTGTTGAATTTGAAGAGCATCCTATTAATATAATTGATAATAAAAGAATACTGAATAGTGTTTTTTTTGTCATAATAGTTTTTATTTTTGTTAATTACATTGCAAATATATATATTGAATATTTTTTAATTTTAAAGTAACGATTAACTGTATGTTAACAAATTGTTAACTTTTAATGTGTTTCATTTTTTATTCGTTCTTTTAATTAGCTTTGTTGTAAAATTGTAATATGAAAATATTAATTGTTGATGATGAGAAGGATATTTTAGAATTCTTGTCTTATAACCTACAAAAAGAAGGATTTGAAATTTTTACAGCAAGTAATGGAAGTGCTGCGCTAAAAATTGCCAAAAAAGAAGTTCCGAACTTAATAATATTAGATGTTATGATGCCTGAAATGGATGGTGTTGAAACGTGCGAAAGAATTAGAGAAATAGATGCTTTAGATTCAACACTTATACTATTTTTAACTGCTCGATCTGAGGAATACTCAGAGTTAGCCGGATTTAGCGCTGGGGCAGATGATTATGTAACTAAACCGATTAAACCTAAACTGCTAATCAGTAGAGTTAATGCGCTTCTTAGAAGATCTCAATCAAAAAAAGAACAATCATTTATTGAGATTGAAGAGCTTAAAATAGATAAAGATAAACATCTGTTATTACATAAAGGTAAGGTTGTTAATTTAGCTAGAAAAGAGTTTAGTCTTTTATACTACTTAATGTCAGTTCCTGCGAAGGTATTTACTCGTGAAGAGATTATTTCTAATGTCTGGCAAAACACATTTGTAGGAGATAGAACAATAGATGTTCACATAAGAAAAATTAGAGAGAAGATAGGCGATAAGTATATTAAAACTATTAAAGGTGTTGGATATAAATTTGATGTATAATATCTATATTTGACAAATGTTTAAAATTAATACTCCTATAAGATTATCTGTTCTTTTGAGTATTTGTGTTTTTTTTATATCGATTTTATTTTCACTTTTTTCTTTTGGTATCTTTTTCTTTCCACTTCTTATCTCAATTTTTTCTTTTGTAATAATTTTTTACTTAGTAAAAAAGTTTTTTTATGAGAAGATACGCGTTATATATAAAATAATATACAAATTTAAAGGAACAGCTTCAATAAGGGAATTAGATATAGATATAGTGGAAAAGGAAGCCGAAGAATGGGCTGAAGCAAAAGAAGAGGAGTTAAGGCAAATGAAAAAAGATGAAAGCTACAGAAGAGAATTTATTGGTAATGTCTCGCATGAACTCAAAACACCAATATTTAATATTCAAGGTTATGTACAAACGTTACTAGATGGCGGATTACAAGACGATACAATTAATATGAAGTATTTACAAAGAGCTGATAAAAGTGTTGAAAGAATGATAAATATTGTTGAGGATTTGGAAGTAATTTCCAGATTAGAAACAGAACAATCCGAGCTTGATATACAATCTTTTAATATTAATAATTTAGTTAATGAAGTTTTTGAGCAACTAGAAATTCAAGCACAAGAAATGGATATTTCATTAGAACTAAATAATCAATCTAACACCAACTTTGCAAATGGAGATAGAGCTAAACTCCAACAAGTTCTTATTAACTTAGTTACTAATTCTATTAAATATGGGAAAAAGGGAGGGAAGACTATTGTTCGAATATTAGATATGGATGATAATATTCTTGTTGAAGTGGCGGATAATGGAATTGGAATAGATCAAATTTCATTAAGTAGATTGTTTGAAAGATTTTATAGGGTAGATAAAAATCGTTCAAGAGAGATAGGTGGGACAGGATTAGGTTTAGCTATAGTTAAGCACATATTAGAAGGGCATAACCAAACAATTAGCGTTAGAAGTACAAAAGGAGTGGGGTCAACTTTTTCATTTATTTTAGAAAAGGGAAAATAAATCTTCCCACTTTATTTTATCGCTCTTTTTTGAGTTAGAAAACCCCGAATACTCTTCGCTTTTTTTGAATATTTTATCTAAATCAATATCGTTTTGATGTATTGAATAGCAAATTTTTTTCTCTTTCAAATAGTTGGCTAAAAATTCTTGCTCAGTTTGTCCGGGGGTTGGAACAAAAACAGCTTTTTTTTCTAGTTTGTGTAAATCCATAACTGTTGAGTATCCGGATCTTGAAATAACTAAATCAGATGATTGAATAGCAATATTTAAATCGTTTGAATTAAGAAATGATTTAATAGTTAGATTATTTGTTTTTTTGCTCTCATTGCTTTCAGGTTTGCCTAAAACAAGTAGCATTTTTTCTTTCGATTTTTGCATCTCTTTCATCAACTTCTTTTCAAAAACTGTTCGTTGTGGTTCAGGACCAGATACAATAGCAATCAACTTATATTTTTTTATACTTTTTATTTTTTTAAATCTGGAGAGTGTTCCAATATACTTACTTTTTTGTGGTAGATATTTAGGTTTTGAGAGACTTCCTGCTAAGTTAATACTTTCATCATCAATGATCCAACACTCTTTAAATTTNGAAATAAGTTTNTAGTTTATTTTTTGAATTATAGTTTGTAAAATAGGNCTTTTTATTTGNAGTTGATGTGTTATGAACACACATNGCACGNTTTTTNTGTAAAGTCCATATCTATTATCNGAAATAACACCATCAATTTTTTGTGATTTGATGATTTTGTTAAGAATCTTCNGNTCNTTTTTNATNGCNANAAATAGTTTTGGAATTTGAATTAAAATATTAATACTCATTGGTAAATAACTTGAGTANTTAATATTATAGTCTTTAAATTTAATAGATTCAATATGTGGAAATTCTTCTTGAAGCAATTGTAATGGTCTTCCACTTGTTGCAATTAATACCTCAAAGTNATTTTTTATTAGATTTTCAATAATTGGAATACATCTAGTNGCATGACCAATNCCCCAATTNAGNGGAGCAANTAAAATTCTTTTTTTTGNTTTCACAAAACAAAAATAGTAAACACTNTGTATTTTTGTATNAAAATTTAGTTTTGGCTAAGAATAAGTTAAGAAAATTTCAACAAATAAGTAGTTATAGTCATGTTTTCGAACCNNCTATTGAAGTTTTNAATAGTGAGTATCAGTTCAAAGGAAAGTGGAAATCTGAAGTATTTAAAAACAATAATCCAATAATATTAGAGCTAGGTTGTGGAAAAGGTGAATATTCTGTTGCATTAGCAGAAAAATATCCTCAAAAAAATCTAATTGGAGTAGANATTAAAGGAGCNAGAATTTGGAAAGGAGCAACTGATAGCTTGACTAAAAANNTAACAAATATTGCTTTTTTAAGAGTTAGANTTGAATGGATAGAGNNTTGTTTTGANAAGAATGAAATTGANGAGATTTGGATNACATTTCCTGACCCTCAATTAAAATTTAGAAGATCAAGTAAAAGACTAACNCATCCTAATTTTTTAAAAAAATANAATAAGATTCTAAAAAAAAGTGGTGTTGTCCATCTNAAAACAGACAATCAGTTTTTACATGCNTATACTTTGGGNATACTTGACGGTCAGTNACATTCTATTGANTATTCATCAAATGACATATATANTTCTGAGNATTTANATGAGCATTTAGAAATTAAGACNTACTATGAACAAAAATATTTAGAAAAAGGAATGCCNATNACTTACGTAAAATTCCGTCTGAATTATTAATTTTGTAAAATGAGTAGTATTAAAAAAGATCTTGTTGTAGCTNANCTAAAAAAAATTTTTGCTAATTTGGGAGATAAAGATTTNAGTTCAGATTCCATTAAAAATCTTTTAGTTTTTGGCAATGATATTGAAATAGATCTTAATNTAAAAAANCCAACTCTACAGTACAAGAAAAAANTTGAAGANACTNTNATAAAAAGCTTGACNGAAATTTTTACAGAATGTGGNAAAATTAAAATTAANTTTAATATTTTAAAAAAGGATGATTTGCCNAAGATAAAAGGNNATCAAATTCCAGGTGTGAAAAATATTTTTGCCATTGCNTCTGGAAAAGGAGGTGTTGGTAAATCNACTGTTACTGCAAATATTGCAGTTGCTTTGTCTGAACTAGGACATAAGGTGGGAGTTATTGATGCAGATATTTATGGCCCCTCAATGCATNTAATGTTTGATTTAGTTGANGCTGTNCCNAGNGCTNTTGAGGTTGAGGGAAAAAGAAGAATGAGTCCGCCTGAAAATTATGGTGTTAAAGTTTTATCAATAGGTTTTTTTACTGATGCTCANCAAGCNGTTGTTTGGAGAGGTCCTATGGCTTCAAAAGCTTTAAANCAATTGCTTTGGGATGCACATTGGGGTGAAATTGATTATTTATTAGTTGATTTGCCTCCCGGAACAGGAGATATTCATTTATCTTTAGTGCAATCAATNCCATTAACTGGAGCCGTAGTAGTAAGTACACCTCAAGATATTGCACTAGCAGATGTAAAAAAAGGTGTTAATATGTTTCAAATGCCAAGTATTGATGTACCGGTAATTGGTTTAATTGAGAANATGTCTTATTTTTCNCCTAAGGAANTGCCTGAAAATAAATATTATATTTTTGGAAANTCAGGTGTGAAAAATTTATCGGANAAAATGAATATTGAATTTTTAGGNGAAATTCCTATTGTTCAATCAGTTAGAGAAGCNGCCGATGCTGGAAGACCGGCAGTTNTACAANATAATACTNCAATTTCAAATACCTTTATGAACCTAGCATCAAAAATTGACNATCAAATTAAAAAAAGAAATGTAAATTTACCNCCAACCAAAAAGGTTGATATCACNCACAAAAAAGGTTGTTCTTAAAAAATTTANTATGAAAAACACTCAGACAATTAATAAAATTGAAAAAGCTCTTGATGAGATTAGACCATATTTACAGGAAGATGGTGGGGATATTAAATTTGTAGATTTAACTGATGATATGGTTGTTAAAGTAAGTTTTACTGGTGCTTGCAAGACATGTCCAGTTAGTTTTAGTACATTNAAAAATGGCGTAGAAACTAGCATCAAAAATGCTTTGCCAAAGATTAAATCTGTTGTAGAAGTAGANTAAATCAANNTCCTTATTTAGAATTAATATAAATTANATATAATTTCACNGTTCTACTATCGTTTATTTTTATAAATAAGTTAAATTTGCTAGCGAAAAATGATGAAAGATTAGTATGAAAAGATATTTTCNNTTCTATTTAAGCTTATTTTTAACATTAANTGTTACAACTGCANCNGTCTTTGCTCAGGAATCCGGTGAAAATTTATTTAATCAAAANTGTACTGCCTGCCATTCTCTNGGTAGNAANAAACTTGTAGGNCCNGGACTAAANGGNGTTACAGATAAGTATGAAACAGAGTGGTTAAAAAAGTGGATTGTTAATTCNCANGCTTTTATTAAGAGTGGNGATGAAAGAGCTATTGCAATATATGAGGANTATAATAAAGTTGCAATGCAATCATTCGATTTTTCTGATCANGAATTAGATTCTTTACTNGCTTACTTAGCAAATCCNCCAGTTCCAGAANCTGCTGTTGCAGTAGCTGAAGGAGGAGCAGTANTNGTNGATGAAGGTATGAGTACNTCNACNTTCTTGATGATAATAGCTATAGTGATTGTAGCNATACTATATTTACTAGTTTCACTTAAAAANAAGTTAAAATCTGTTTTAGGATANGATACTGAAACAATACCTCAAACAATTGTATCACAATTTAATTTATTNATATCAAACAACATAAATAAAGTCTTTTCTGCNTTAGTNTTTGCAATCGTTATTTTAAAATTTGTTTATGATGGTTTNATGGGAGTTGGTGTAACNACAAANTACATGCCAGAGCAACCAATTGCATTTTCNCATAAGCTACATGCTGGTATAAATGGTGTTGACTGTAATTATTGTCANTCTTCAGCTAGACACAGTAANCANTCGGGNATTCCTGCNGCTAATGTTTGTATGAATTGNCATACATATATAAATGAGGGTCAAGATGCTGCAGGGACGNAAGAAATACAAAAAATATATAATGCCGTTGGTTTCGATCCAGATTCTCGAACCTANATTGAAGGCTATGAACAACAGCCTATAAAATGGGTAAGAATTCATAATTTGCCNGATCATGCTTATTTTAACCATTCTCAGCATGTTGTCGCNGGAGGNTTAGANTGTCAAGANTGTCACGGGCCTGTTGAAGAGATGGAGGTNNTATATCANTACTCAGAACTTACAATGGGTTGGTGTATAGATTGTCATAGAGAGTCTGAAGTTAAAATGGAAGGTAACAATTATTATACCCATCTTCATGAACAGCTAAAAGAAAAGTACAAAGGNGAAAAAATAACAGTAGATAANATNGGAGGTNTAGAATGTTCAAAGTGTCATTATTAATAAATTTACANCAATGGAAACTAAAAAGAAATATTGGAAAGGTTTAGCTCAATTAAATGATGAGCCNGTTGTNAATGANTTAATAAACAANGAGTTTAGAGAGCATTTACCNATAGATGAGTTTCTTGGNAATAAAGAGATAACNAAAGCAAATACCTCAAGAAGAGATTTTTTAAAGTTTCTAGGATTTAGTACTGCAGCTGCTACTCTTGCTGCTTGTGAGACACCTGTTGTTAAATCTATTCCTTACCTNGTTAANCCTGANGAAATTATNCCTGGAGTTGCAAATTATTATGCAAGTACAATATTTGATGGAAGAGATTTTGCAAGTGTTCTTGTAAAAACNAGAGAAGGAAGGCCAATNAAAATTGAAAATAACAATTCGTGCTCTAATGCTAGNGTNCAAGCTAGTGTACTTTCATTNTATGATTCATCAAGATTAAAATACCCACTTATTAATGGAAAANAAGCTAATTGGTCNACTGTTGATAGTGAAATTAAAAATAAACTAGCNGATTTAAANGGTAAAAAAATTGTTTTGNTNAGCTCAACAATAATAAGTCCTACAACNAAAGANTTAATAAAAGATTTNANNAAANNTTATTCNAANGTTGAGCATNTNGTTTNTGATTCTATNTCTCATGATGGAATTCTAAANGCTAATCAAAAAGATTTTGGNNTANGAGCTATGCCTCATTATCACTTCGATAAGACAAATCTCATTGTTTCTTTTGGTGCTGACTTNTTAGGAAATTGGGGNTCNACTCAATANTCAAANGATTATNTNAANGGTAGANATCCTAAAAATGGTAAAATGTCTCAACACTATCANTTTGANACTAATTTATCNCTTACNGGAGCAAATGCAGATTATAGAACNCCAATTAAACCNTCTGAGCAAGAGGATTTATTNTATNAAGTTTANNNNGGANTAAAAGGANNAAAAGTAAGTGATAAAAGNATATCTGTTGTAGTAGANAAACTAAAAGAAAANAAAGGAAAATCTATNGTTGTTTGTGATAGTAATAGTACAAATACTCANCAAATAGTTAATGCTATAAATNATGAGCTAAATAACTANAATAACACNATTAATATTAATANACCTGNTTATCTTAAGCAAGGTAATAANAATGAGTTATTAAATTTAATTGATGAAATGAANAAGGGCCAGATAGGGGCATTAATTATNCATGGATCAAATCCAGTATACACATATGTAAACTCTAAAGAATTTACATCTGCTTTATCTAANGTGGAATTAAAAGTTTCTACTTCTATATANTTAGATGAAACAGCATCATTAATGAATTATGTATGTCCTGATCATCATAATNTGGAGAGTTGGGGTGATGCAAATCCANCTCNNGNAAAGTATACTTTGATGCAACCAACTATTCGTCCNTTATTTANTACAAGGCAATTTCAAGATACTTTATTAGANTGGTGTAATCGTTCTGNCTACCAGNNNTATTTACANTCATANTGGATGTCAAAGTCTGTGGACTGGCATAAGTCATTACACGANGGATATTTTGATATTAAAGANAGAGANCTAAATCTNNGTTATAAAAAGCCAAATTCTTTATCTCCTAAAAAANCTGTTAAAAATAGCAGTGGTNATTTAGAGCTTTCNGTTTATGAAACAATNGGAATAGGTGATGGANTACAAGCAAATAATCCATGGCTTCAAGAGTTTCCAGATCCAATNACAAGAGCATGCTGGGATAATTATTTAACAATCTCNCCATCAACAGCGGATAAGTTAGGACTTAAAAACTGGAATGTTTCTAATGGTGGTTTAAATGGAGATATTGTNCTNTTAAAGACTAAAGATATTGAGTTAAAAGTACCCGTTTTAATTCAGCCAGGTCAAGCAAAAGATACACTTGGAATTGCTGTTGGTTATGGAAGAGAAAAAGCAGGTAAAGCAGGTAATAATGTCGGTGTTAATGCATTTCCACTANTAAATACCAATACAGTAACTATTACTAANACAGGTGAAGAGCATGAGTTTGCATCTATTCANCTGCACCATACNATGATGGATAGAAATTTAGTAAAAGAAACAACTTTAAAAGATTTCATTAAAAATCCNTCTTCTGGNAATAAGAGAGATAAGTATTATTACAATAAAGAAAANGTAACTGGAGATAAAATTACNTTCTATGATGATCATGATTTAGNAACTGGTCATTTTTGGAATCTTTCNATCGANNTAACTTCTTGTACAGGNTGTGGNGAGTGTGTTATTTCTTGTCANNCTGAAAATAANATNCCAGTAGTTGGNAAAGANGAAATNAGAAGAAGTCGTGATATGGCATGGATNAGAATTGATAGGTATTATTCNTCTGATATGACCAAANAAATNGGAAAAGAACAAGGCNTNTCTGCAGTCAAAACNTANGCTNAAATGGANGAACCATCAGAAAATCCTGAGGTTGTATTNCAGCCTGTAATGTGTCAACATTGTAATCATGCTCCATGNGAAAATGTATGTCCTGTTGCNGCTACAACTCANAGTNATGAAGGTTTAAATCAAATGACATATAATAGATGNGTTGGTACTNGATATTGTGCTAATAACTGTCCNTATAAAGTNAGACGATTTAACTGGTTCCAATATTCTGATAATGATAAGTTTGACTTCAANATGAATGATGATCTTGGTAAAATGGTTCTAAATCCTGATGTTGTAGTTAGATCAAGAGGNGTGATTGAAAAATGTAGTATGTGTATTCAAAAAATTCAAGCATTAAAGTTAAAAGCNAAAAANTCTGGTCAGCCNATAAAAGATGAGGATGCTCAAACNGNATGTGCTTCATCATGTTCAACTAACGCNATTGTATTTGGTGATCGAAACGATAAACAAAGTGAAGTATCAAAATTAAGAAAAGATGAAAGAGCATATGATTTATTGGATCACTTAAATGTNAGACCTTCTGTATTTTATCAAACTAAGATTAGAAATAAATAATGCAAAAAGAATCTAAAATAAGAGATCCGTTAATTCTNGGTAACAAGACNTACCATGATATTACCGTNGATATTGCTAAACCAGTTGAAGGTAAAGCNAACAAATANTGGTGGATACTNTTTGGNTTGTCAGCCGCACTAATGCTNTGGGGGTTTGCATGTATGGCTTATACAATNGGAACTGGTATTGGTGCTTGGGGTNTAAATAAAACAATTGACTGGGCATGGGANATTACAAATTTTGTTTGGTGGATTGGAATNGGACATGCTGGNACTTTAATTTCAGCTGTNTTATTACTNTTTAGACAAAAATGGAGAATGGCAATTAANAGATCTGCTGAGGCAATGACAATATTTGGTGTAGCTCAAGCAGCGTTNTTCCCTTTAATACANATGGGTAGGCCTTGGCTAGCTTATTGGGTNTTTCCAATNCCTAATCAGTTTGGTTCTTTATGGGTTAACTTTAATTCACCATTACTNTGGGATGTATTTGCCATNTCNACATATTTTTCNGTATCNGTTGTGTTTTGGTATATTGGNCTTATNCCAGATTTTGCTATGATAAGNGACAGATTAAGTGAGAAAATNAGTCCAATGCGAAAAAAATTATATACACTNATGGCTTTTGGATGGAGTGGAAGAGCAAAACANTGGCAAAGATTTGAGGANGTATCACTAGTATTAGCTGGNNTAGCAACTCCTCTTGTATTTTCTGTACACTCNATTGTAAGTATGGATTTTGCTACNTCNGTAATNCCTGGATGGCANACAACTATTTTTCCTCCCTATTTCGTTTTAGGTGCGTTATTTTCNGGTTTTGCAATGGTTGAAACNCTTTTGATTATTGTTAGAAAAGTAGTTAATATGGAAGCATATATTACAATTAAGCATATTGAATATATGAANGTTATAATTCTATTAACTGGNTCACTTGTAGGTGTTGCCTACATAACAGAATTGTTTATGGCNTGGTATTCAGGAGTNGAATTTGAACAGTATGCATTTTTAAATAGAGCAACAGGTCCTTATTGGTGGGCCTATGCAAGTATGATGACTTGTAATGTTATAGTACCGCAATTATACTGGATATACAAGATAAGAACATCTTTTGTTGCNACTTTTATTCTNTCAATTTTTGTNAACATTGGAATGTGGTTNGAANGATTTGTAATCATAGTTACATCATTACATAGAGATTTTTTACCTTCATCTTGGACTATGTTCTCGCCTTCATTTGTGGATATAGGAATATTTTTAGGTACAATAGGTTTCTTTTTCGTATTNTTCTTACTTTACGCTAGGTCATTNCCTGTTATTGCTCAAGCTGAGGTAAAAACAATTTTAAAATCATCAGGATCTGAATATAAAAACAAGACAAATGAGTAAAAAAGTTCTACATGCTATATTTGATGATGAGGAAGTTTTACTTTCTTCTGTTAANGAAATAAAGGATAATGATATAGTTATNTCTGAAGTATATAGNCCTTTTCCNATACATGGATTAGATCATGCACTNGGNCTGAAGGAAACAAGAATGGCTATCACAGCATTTATATATGGCTGTATAGGTATTACATTTGGAGGGTTGTTAATTTATTATATAATGATTTCAGGTGTAGGTAAAAGTTGGCCAATGAANATAGGNGGAAAACCAAATTGGACATTTTATCATAATTTACCATCNTTTGTNCCAATTATGTTTGAATGTACTGTTCTTTTNGCTGCTCACTTGATGTCTATTACATATTTTTTTAGAAATAAACTTTATCCTGGTTCTAANTCAAAAAGTCCAGANCCAAGAACAACAGATGATAAATTTTTAATGGAAATTGAGGTGTCTGAAAATGAAGATTTAGTTCGNAAAGTGTTAAATAAAACAGGTGCAATNGAAATTAATGAAAAGACAAATGAAAAATAGTGTAATTTTATTTTTAGCTTTNTTTGTAATTATTGGATGTGACAATGATGGTAGAGGCTATGAATATATGCCTGATATGTATCGTTCTCCTTCATTAGAAACNTATTCATCAAACAATTTNTTTAGTGANAGTTTAAATGCTAGAAAACCCGTTGAAGGAACCATNGCTAGAGGATATTTATCTTCTTTCAATTATGATGGATCTTTAGAAGGATATCTTGAAGCNGGNAAAAAAGCAAAAAATCCGTATAANTCNGATGAAATAAACTTAGANGAGGGTAAAAAGCTTTATAATATGTTNTGTACACATTGTCATGGTGAATTAGGAGCTGGTGGTGGATCAATAACTCATCCTATTTATTCTGTAATTCCTCATTANAANGATAATAAATCNATTAGAAGACCAAATNTTTCTATGTCTGAACTAACAGCAGGACATATTTTTCATGCTATAACNTATGGATTAAATGCGATGGGTCCACACGCATCTCAGTTAAGTGAAAAAGAAAGATGGCAAATTGTTTTATATGTTCAAGAATTACAAAAACTNCCAGTAGAATAAATATATAATTATGTTTAAAACAAATAAAAAGACGAATTTGATTATTTCAGTAATGATTCTACTGGGAATTATTTCTGGNATAATAGCATTTTTAGTAGATTCACATGCTGCTTGGACTAATTTATTATTTAATAATTATTTCTTTTTGGGTATTTCTCTNTTTGCTGTATTTTTTGTTGCATTACAATATGTTTCTGANGCAGGTTGGTCAACTATAATTAAGAGAGTNCCAGAGGCAGTAATGACTTTTTTNCCAGTNACNGGTNTTATTATGCTTTTTATTGTAGTTGCAGCTGCNTTNCATTGGAATCATATTTATCATTGGATGGANCCAGGAATAACAGATCCAACAGCNGAAAATTACGATAAAATTATTGCTGGTAAAAAAGAATATCTTAACATACCTTTTTTNCTCATTCGTTCATTCATTTATGTTATCATTTGGGTNTTTTGTGCTAAAAAACTAAGAGANNTATCNTTAGAAGGAGATCTTGAGGGTGGTATNGGTGAAAAATCTTATTGGAAAGGCTTAAAGGTTGCAGGNTGGTTCATTGTACTATTCGCAGTTACTAGTTCAACAGCATCATGGGACTGGATTATGTCTATAGATACACATTGGTTCAGCACACTATTTGGTTGGTATATATTTAGTGAGTGGGCTACAATAGGATTTGCATCTATTTTATTACTCACTCTTTATGTTCATAAGCAAGGNTATTTAAAAGATNTAAATGATAGTCATATACATGANTTAGGAAAATTTGTTTTTGCTTTTTCTATTGTATGGACNTATATGTGGTTTTCACAGTTTATGTTGATATGGTATGCTAATATTCCAGAAGAAGTAGCNTATCATTTACAGAGAATTGAATCTCCAAATTATAGATTTNTATTTTGGTTCAGNCTGATTATTAACTTTTTANTNCCAACNATATTNTTAATGAGTAGAGANGCNAAACGAAATATTAATAGACTAATGTTTGTNTGTNTAGCAATACTATTTGGNCANTGGATNAACTCTTATTTNTTATTTGCTCCAGGAACTTTATTTGANCATGGCCATTTAGGATTTTTAGAAGTTGGNATGGGAATAGGTTTTATAGGTCTATTTTTGAAAGTNGTATTTTACAATTTNGGTAAACGAGATGTGGAAATAAAGCATCATCCTTTCCTTGATGAAAGTAAGCATTTACATACATAGTTATTGTTAAACTCGCATTAATTTATTTTTTCTTTGTTAAATTTGTAAATAATGTCAGAAGATATTTACAATACNGAAGCNGATGANTTAGAAAATGAACAAGTTCTAAGNCCGAAACTATTTTCAGATTTTGAAGGTCAAAATCAAGTAGTTGATAATCTAGAAATTTTTATTGNNGCTGCAAANCAAAGGGGTGANGCGCTTGACCACGTNTTANTACATGGACCNCCTGGNCTNGGAAANACAACNTTAGCAAATATTATTGCTAACGAATTAGAAGTAAATATTAAAACAACATCAGGTCCTGTTTTGGATAAACCTGGNGATCTTGCAGGNTTACTAACTAATCTTGAAGAAAGAGATGTNTTATTTATTGATGAAATACATCGACTTAATCCGATTGTCGAGGAATANTTATATTCTGCAATGGANGATTATCAAATTGATATTATGATTGAGTCAGGNCCAAATGCTCGTACTGTACAAATTAAAATAAATCCTTTTACATTAATTGGNGCAACAACNAGATCAGGTTTATTAACTTCNCCANTAAGAGCTAGATTNGGAATTAACTCGCGNTTAGAATACTACAAGACAGATCTTCTNTCCAAAATAGTTAATAGATCTTCAATGATNCTTNNTGTTNATATTAATAANGANGCAACATCTGAAATTGCTAGAAGAAGNAGAGGTACACCAAGAATTGCAAATGCTTTACTTCGNAGAGTTAGAGATTTTGCTCAAATAAAGGGTGATGGAAATATTAATAATGAGATAACTAAATTCGCCNTNAATGCNNTAAATGTTGATGANCATGGNCTAGATGATATGGATAATCGTATTNTATCAACNATAATTGAAAAATTTAAAGGGGGCCCAGTTGGNTTAACAACNATTGCAACAGCAGTNGGTGANCAATCTGGTACAATTGAGGAGGTATANGAACCATTTTTAATCATGGAAGGTTATATCATGAGAACNCCAAGAGGACGTCAAGCNACTGACAAAGCNTTTAAACATTTNGGTTTAGAAAAATCTAATNACGAACAAGGTNATCTTTTTTAAATTGCTTGATCATATACATCTAATATAGTCTTNTTGTATTGNGTGAANGTTGNTAAAGCCCATATTTTTAGAAGTATTACNTCTTTTTTGTCAAGCCAACCAATATTCTTATATAATTCTTTTTTAAANAATTTTTTATCAAANCTTACACTNTTTAAAATNTTTTTACTGAANTCAAGCATTNTAATAATNTTTAATATNATNATGATAACATAAATATTNTAAATTTATTGTTCTCCCCACATATAATGANCNTGTTTAATNTCAGCTAAATTAATTACCCTATCAATNACCGTNGCTGCAAGTTCTTCAAAATTTTNNGGTTTACTATAAAACGATGGNGTNGCNGGGCANATTATTCCACCAGAANTAGTAATTTTTTTCATATTTTCAANATGAATCAAATTATATGGAGTTTCNCTAGCTACTAAAATTAATTTACGTCTTTCTTTTAGNACTACATCAGCAGCTCTNGTGGTAAGATCATTNGATATTCCATTTGCNATTCTACCTATTGTNCCCATTGAAGCGGGGCAAACAATCATNATATTGTAATTTGCTGATCCGGANGCAAAAGGNGCTGAAAAGTCTAATTTTGAATAATGNNTTAAATTATAATTTTTATAATCTTCGT
This sequence comes from Flavobacteriales bacterium, assembly GCA_002697505.1. Taxonomy (GTDB): domain Bacteria; phylum Bacteroidota; class Bacteroidia; order Flavobacteriales; family BACL11. The sequence continues at coordinate 89,836 of NZWA01000034.1, forward strand.
TNTCAAGNTCTTGTTTCCATACATATTTTGCATTATCAGACATAACTAATCCGATAGATTCGATTTGACTTTTTAATGTTNNTAATTTATCAAGTAATACTTTAGCGTATATTGCTCCACTTGCTCCAGTAATTGCAAGAACTATTTTGTGTTTTTTCATATGTGATAATAAATTGAAAANTTAATTGTTGTATTGTATTTNCCTTTNTTANNNGNNTTATAAGTNGNTGNNTTNTTATANTCTTCATTTCCAATTGGCAAAATCGAATTTGTTAANCTTGAATTTAAGCTAATATTNTGATTTATAAAATAATTTANACCTAATGCNANNCNNAAGTCNTTCTTAATAAANGGATCTATTNNNCTATTNATTTCNCCNATGTTATCTATGTAATANCCATTTATTAATTGNGCCCACTGAATTCCNANTTCATATTCTAANGTNTNATTATANTTAAGNTTTAATAANATTGGAANTTCNATGTAGCTTAAATTAATGTATGGTTTGTTATAGTTTTCAGANTCNTCATTAATTATNTCNGGATTTCTACTTCCTTTTTGTATATATACTATTTCTAATTGAAGACTGTTTCTGNTTGATAGNATTCTATTTGTAAAACCACCAAAAACTAAGCCGGCTTTATTAAATCCNGCAAGATCGTCTCCAGAAACTTGAGATGTGCTTAATCCAAGAATAACACCACCCTTAAACTCTTGACAATGACAGTTTATATGCATTACAATGATAGTTNANATAAAAAATATTTTTTTCATATTATCTAAAACTAATACCAGCTCCTAATGTTGCAACTGGGTATTTTGAAATAGTNTAATTTGCTTGNAGTGCAAGGATAGCAATATTAAACCTAAATCCTAANTTTGCTCTTATTTCNGTNTTACTTTCNTATTCAATATTTGNCANTTCTTCTGCATTTAGNTCAANCGCACCAATTGCATAATCACCATCAATTTTAAATGATGATTTTGAGGAGTTATAACCTATACTAGCATAAGGGGTAAACATTAAAATTTTTTTAGATAAAATTATATTTACTGTCATCGCTTCAACATCAAAAGCAAGTTCATTATTTNTATTTCCTATGACATTTTCTATAATAACAGTAGAGTTGAATTTAGTATAACCTCCTTGAACAGAAAGACTAATAGGTAATATTTTTCCGCCAGGTATCCATTGAAGTAAATCATGCTTTACACCAAGTCCATATAAATTTATCTGGTCTACTTTTCCTACATTTATTTTTGGTAGATATCTAATGTTAATTTCAGTACCCTTTATTAATCCTATTCCTGCTTGTACAATCGGAACTGGAAAAACGGGTATATTTAGACCAGATGGCATTTTTACACTGTTGCCATTATATGTTATTTCAGATGGTTCTTTCTCTCCAACAATAGTAGGTGTTTCACCCCCACTGAAAGAATTACCACCAATTTCAGATATTNAGAACATTTTATATGANTCAGGAATTAAAACAATATTACCAGNTATAGTAANATCAAAACCGCCAAATTTATGTGGTTTGGCCGTATTATACCACCCATTNTTTAATCCAGCTGAAAAACCATCTGCTATTGGTCTAATATATTCTTTAAGAATATTTTTCCCATAGTAAATATCAAGGTCAAGNTNACTTTGTGANTAAGTCAAAGNAGAGCAGANNAGTAAAATACTTAGTNTTCTTTTTTTAAACATAAATTAATTTAAGNTTGCTTCTTCAACCTGAACNATTTCTTTGTTTTCAGTATTATATATGAATGCGATAACAGTCATGTTATTAATATTCCANCCACCTGAATTTCCATTCCCTAGTTCTATACTATTTGAATAATCAATATTAACTTGTTCAAGACTACTAANATCATAGCTATATTCTTTTTCAATTATTTGTCCACTTGNAAGTTCATAACTATTAGAAATAGATTCATCTGCAATAACGCTTCTGAGTATATGATTATGTTCGTAATTTTCTACTTCTTCTTGTCCATCTTTCTGCCAATTAATGATATTATTTTCTGCTAAGCAGATAAATATATTATGCTTATTTAGCAGTGTATTTACTACTTCAGTATTTANATATATATTGCTGTTATCNGATGTGATAGAAATTTTAAAATCTATCTCTTTTCTTAGTTCTTCAGCAACTATTCCTGCCCATTCATCTTTCCCAAGTTGATGATTAGAGGGGTAAGATAGTCTATTTACCATNCCTCTTGGTAGTCCTAGNNTCGATATAGAAAAGGTTTCATCCCAATTATCTCCCCATTGTGTTCTAAAATCATATTGAAANTTGGGAGCTTGACTTTCAGGATATGGTCTAGCAAAAGTTTTACTTACATGTATTGCTAATNCAATTACTTGATTTCCATAAATATNTTGTATNGCTTTTATTTCTCTTCCAGCTTCAGGNCAATTAGGACAAAGATGACCAGTATAATCTTCAATTAAAACTTTTTTTTCAGGATTTACATAAGAATCNTAATCTGCAATGTAAGGNCCCTCTTCAATATCACATGATATTATTAATAATAATGTTGAAAANANTAAAATATTATTTTTCATATTAAAAACTTGATGATACACTTATATTAAATCCATTTGANGAGGGTACAAGTTTACAAATTCCTCCTACACAAAAAATACCTTCTCTTTTTTTNCCATAACCTATTTCAAAGCGATTACTTTTTTTAGAGTAACCAACATTTAAATTTAAATAATGAAGTCTTTTTTTTGAATCCTCATGNCCCCAGTTATACATNTCNTGAANAGTAAAAAACCAGTTNGGNGAAACTGTATATTCAATTAATCCCATGCTCCAATCTCCTTCAGCTAATTTTTCTGCTTCTTTTAGTTGTTGAGAAAATAAATTTTGAAACTCCATTCTAANAGTATGNCCTTTNTTAATTTTATATGTAATGTCAGCNACNATAATTGATGAGCTAATCATTCCATTTTCACCTTNAGTTTTTCCCTCTAGAAAATCTTTATTNTAAATTTGATTAGCTAAAACGAATGTCGATCTTGTTTTTTTNTTTATCTTTTTNTTTANTTCTAAATTGATATCTTGAAAAAATAATTCTTGTGCAAAACATAAAATCATTGGAGTATAATNAACNTGGTCATTTAGAAATGAACTACCNTAATTTCCACTCANTCCGTTCATTCTAGACATATTTAANTTTAATTTCGTTCCNTATTTTCCTCCCAAAAANGTTCCTTTTTTNANATTTAAAAANAAATCTAGTTGTACACCAATTTCACCATCCAATTGAATAGCATATGGATANAGAGTNAGTAATGAATANGTATGAGGTTTGCTTAAAGTTGGNACATAATTAATTAAATATGCTTTACCATCTCTATCTCTATCAGATTTAAANGTCATATTATCAATNCGATGAAGAGCNNCAGAGNTNCCAAATCCTTTTTTTGAGTAATTTAGATTTGTTAAAAATGCACTTCCGCTAGCATANTTCATTTGACTTTCTGTTAAAACATTAGCTGGNTCATTAACTTTATATGCNAANTCGGTGTAAGAGTNCCATCCACCATTATTTANATTTANTCTTGTAGCATATGCTCCGACATTTTGTGGAATTTTAAAAACTATGTTTGATCTTTCTTGATATCTNCTTACAAANCTACCACCAATNGAAAACTGAGTTTTAATGTTTGAATTAAATAATTCNTTNATATTTACTTCTCCATCAATACCTCTAAAGATTCCATCTGCATATGTAAAATGNGTTCTNCTTTTTCCAATGAATCCTTTNATNNTAGTTGCTTTNAATCCATCATATTTTAATCTTACTCCGTCCATGGCGTTNTCAATNCCTAATCCTTTTTCTTCATAACTTCTAAAAATNAGTCCAGNACCAAATTGTTCATAAAAATTACCTGCAGTAATTTCTAGNNCATATAGTTTATANGTGGCGTATTTAAANGGAATTCCATTTCCTTTAAATTCAGGGTCAAAATCAGCNAANGCATTTAGATAACTTTCATATCTAATACCAGTTCTAAAATTTCCTTTTNTGTAATTTAANTTTAAATAAGCATTGCTTAAAACNATTTCGTCNGCAGCTTGTGCGTCAATTAAAATATCTTCNTGATAACTTTGAAGNGAAAGGTTAAAATCTCCATTTATNTGTCCTTCTTGACNAAANNAAANATAGTNAGNTAANANGAAAAAAAATATNAAAAATCTTTTTTCCATTTACTCTATTAAGTTTTGTATTTCNTCAAATAGTTCATCTTCATCTCCATCAACATAGCCTCTATGTTGCCAAACGATTTCTTTTTTACTNTTGAGTAAAAAAGTATGAGGAACAGTTGATACTCCCATNGNTCNNTTTAGGTCACCATTNGGNTCTANNTANACTTCGTATTNCCANCCAACTGAATTTACATATGGNGCTACTTTTGACATGGATCTNGTNTCATCAATGGAAATAGCAATNATTTTAACACCAGTTTCATCTTGCCATTCATCGTANACNTCAGCNATATTATTTAATTCTTTTTTGCATGGTTTNCACCATGTAGCCCAAAAATTTATAACAATNGGCATTTCATCNTTGTCAATTGAATTAATANTTATTGATTTTCCATTTATTGTCTTTACGTCAACTGATGGAAGTAATTTATTTTGTGAATATGTAGTTGTTGTAATGATAAAAAATAGTANGGCAATGATTCTTGTTTTCATGATANAAATTTATTAGATACAAATATACTTATAATTAGTTAGTGAAAAAATTAAGTCATTATTNATAAAAAAAACCCTGAANTATTTATCAGGGTTTTTTAGANTAANTATGATTTTNTTAACGAGAAATAATGATTTTNTTAACAANATTACCATTTTCAGTATCAGCNTCTATGAAATACACGCCGTTTTGTAATANAGTAGTATTGATTGTTTTATCATTTTTTGTTGTATAAACTAATTTTCCAAAAACATCATANATGTCNAATGTAATATANTTACCATCAATTGATATTATNTTATCAGCNGGATTAGGATAAATTGAAATNCCATTAATTTTTTCATNCACTGAAGANACTATACAACTNGCTTGACAAGAAGACAATGTNNTGNANGCTCCATTACCGGTTCCTGGGTCAAAGCAGTTACCTTGACCATCACAGTCCCATGATGCTGCTGGTCCTGTTCCATTNGTTTCAAAATAATCTTCTTTATCATAAAAGTTAGAAAAGCTCATNGNTGANCCTCCNCCTGCTATTANAGTTCCATTTGCATCAGTTACAGTGTATGAGCCTTGACCATACGTACAGCATATNCCATCCCCATATGTATCTACGAAAATGAAAGAGTAACATTTNTTTGGATCTAAATTTGCNGTTACAGTCGGCTGAACTGANCTAGCTGTNAANGANCCAATAGGTGCTGAAGCNACAACATTNCCACTTTCATCTTTTAATTCCCATCCNTTTTCAGNGTTTCCGTACTGATCTGTTGTAACATNAATNGTNACNGTTCCAGCCATTACTCCAGATTGNACTTGNCCTGCTGCTAAANATTGATTAAAAGTAACAGAAGAATTGTCATTGTTTGTNTTTTGATCTGTNTTACCATTTGGNTTAGATGTTGAGACATTNACAGTATTATTTGNTGCAGGNGTAAAAGNAACNTTAGGTATTGTTATAGTTTCAGTACCNGCTGANGGTAGATTTCCAGACCATGNATANGTTNNNGTNGTACCACNATTTATTGAATAGTTGATATCTAAAGATGTTANNGGTACATTACCATANTTCCTAAAAGTAACCTCAATATCAGTAGNTGAACCGCATATAACATCATTNGCTGAAGANCTCATNCAGTACGCATCAAATGAATTTGCAAATATTACATTAGGATATATTTCTGTTCCTGTAATAATTTCTTGNTGTCCTTCAGCTACAAAAGCAACAATAGCAATATTTGTTGGGTCAAGAGCAACACCATTTATATCAGCAGGCATAGTCCAAGTAAACTGGTCTGCATACAAACTACCAGGAGTTAAAGTGTTAATTGGTACTCCCCACTGACCAGTCATCATGTGTCTTAGCATGTGTTGATGGTTGTAGTTTCCATTTGCTAAAATAGCGGTTGGATTATACTGTGAGCCACCAGTTTGCGGGCCTTCAACATTATTTTGAACTACAGCTACATTAAGCATGTTAGAAGTTACTGTTTGTGCTCCTGTATAGTAAACTTCAACATCTACCGTTAGGACATTTGTTGCCATATCAACATTAGCTTGTATTCCAACATTAACAGGTGAGGCTACATTCATAATTTGGTTGGCAGCGCCAGTCCAATCTCCTCTACTCATAGCAGTAATACCACCGCTAAACACATGTCTGTTTACTGTTCCACTTGGATATCCAGAAACACCGCTTTGGGAAGCAATATTAGATCCAATTGGATCAACTCTAAAATCTGTTCCAGGACCTTGTGGGCTAGCATAACTACCTGTATGTATATTAATTAAAAATACATCGTTTGGATTGGCGTTGTGTAAATCTTGTGCAATTCTATGTCCATCAGGGCAGTATACACAGCTTATTCCCGTAAACTCTTCTAAAATTACATTTTTATTTTCGGGTTGAGTACTAACAAATGTTTGGGCATTAATTGTAAATACACAAAAAATTGTTAATAAAATAATGAGTAAATTATTTTTCATATTTTAATTTTATAAATTATCAAGGTAACAAATATAACACTAAATTATTATAAAAAAGACAAGTTAGATTATTTTATTTACCTCAACATCTATGATAAGATTTTTTATATATTTGCTAAAACACAATTTCATGAAAAAGTTATTAATTTTAGTTCTCATTTCATCCTTTTATTTTAATGTTAATGCACAAAGTTTATCGGTAACTGGTAGTGAGTTTGCTAATCCATTAGGAAATGACCCTTGTTTGCAAACCTCCGCATCTTTAACAGTTAGAAATATTTCATCAACAACACATGATGTGCTTTGTGAGAAAATTATTATTGATACTGCAGCAGGAACAGAAAATTTTTTTTGCTGGGGTGCAAATTGTTATGGTTCAGAAACGTATATTTCAACTGATCATAACACTCTAGATCCTGGAGAGGTTGACAATGTTGATTTTGGAGGTTATTATGACGCATATTGCAATCCGTCTACAGCAACCGTCCAGTACTGTTTTTACCCTGATACAGATCCAACAGATAGAACATGTGTTACAATTACATATAATGCAATGTTGAGTAATAGTGTAAGTGTTATTTCTGATAATCAGACTTATTTCTACCCTAACCCATCATCAACTACCACAAGATTCATATTTTCTGAAAAAAATTGCTCAAATTTAATTGTACTTGATAATTTAGGTAAAACTGTAAAAAACATTAATATATATAACCAACAAACAATAAATATGGATATTTCAGATTTGCACCATGGTATATATTTTGCTCAGCTGTTTAAAAACAATAGAATTATATCAACCAAAAAATTAATAATTCAATAAAAAAAATTTATAACTTTTTTAAAACCCTGCTCTGTTACTAAAGTGTAGGGTTTTAATTTATAAATACCCAAATAAAAAATGATAACACATATTAAAGGTAAGTTAGTTGAAAAAACTCCAACATTTGTCGTATTAGATGTAAATGGTGTTGGTTATCATATAAAGATTTCACTACAAACATTTTCATCAATTAAAGATGATAACTGTAAATTATATACACATCTTTCAATAAAAGAAGACTCGCATACACTTTTCGGTTTTTTTGAGAAAAGCGAAAGAGAATTATTTATAAAATTAATTTCTGTTTCAGGAGTTGGACCAAGTACTGCACAAATAATTTTATCAACATATAATTCTCAAGAAGTTATACACTATATAACCTCTGCTGATGTAAATGCTATTAAAAGTGTCAAAGGTATTGGTTCTAAAACTGCGCAAAGAATTATAGTAGACTTAAAAGATAAACTAAGTCAAATTAATGATTCTTCTGATTTAATATTTGATAAAATAGACAATACAATTAAACAAGAAGCGTTATCTGCATTGAATGCCCTTGGATTCGGAAAAAAAATTGCTGAAAGTAAAATAGATAAAGTTTTAAAATTGAATCCAGATATTGATAATGTTGAAGAACTTGTGAAGACTACTTTAAGTCAGATGTAAATTCGTTAAGAATTGAAAAAAATATTATATATATTAGTAATTATTGTACTTTTTAATGTTAGAGCTTTTGCTCAGTTTAATCAATTAAATTTAGACACAACACTTAACTATCCGTTTAACAATTCTCAAGTAGGAGGGTTGTTTTTAAATAATCCTTCAAATTTTAAAACTAAGATAATATACGACCCATCATTAAATCTATATTTTTTCGAAAGTAAAATAGGAACATTAAGTAGTGGTTTGAGTAAAAGTTTTTCTTTTGAAGAGTATAACGATTTACAAACTAAAAATATCCTTTCTGATTATTGGAATAATAAAAGTAGGCAGCGTCTTTTAAATAACAAAAGTTTTTCTGGGTTACCTAAATTATATGTGCCTGGAAAAACTTTTGATAGAATATTTGGAGGTAATGCAGTCGATATTAGACCACAAGGATCTGCAGAGCTGATATTTGGATTAAAGACAAATAGACTTGATAATCCTGCACTTACTGAAGATCAAAGAAAAACTACATCTTTTGATTTTGAAGAAAAAATTCAAATGAATGTGATTGGTAAGATTGGTGATAAATTAAAGTTAACAACTAATTTTAATACCGAAAGTACTTTTGATTTTGAGAATCAAATGAAGTTGGAATATACAGGTTACGAAGATGAAATTATCAAAAAAATTGAAGTAGGAAACGTTAGTCTGCCTCTTAATGGAACATTAATTACAGGAAGTCAATCACTTTTTGGTTTAAAAACACAACTTCAATTTGGAAGAACCACTATTACTGGTATACTATCTCAGCAAAAAAGTACTACTTCTGAAATTGAAGTTAATGGAGGAGCTCAAACATCAGAATTTGATGTTTATGCTGATCAATATGAAGCAAACAAACATTATTTTTTATCTCATTATTTTAAAGATAATTATGATGTTGCGCTTCAAAATTTACCTTTTATTAATTCTCCAATTAACATTACAAAAATTGAGGTTTGGATCACAAACAAGACAGGTACTACAAACGATACTCGAAATATTATATCCTTTTTAGATTTAGGTGAAACAACAGCTAATATATACAACACACAATTTACTACTTCAAATGGAGGTTTATTCCCAGACAATAATGCAGCTAACGACTTATTTACGACTTTAACCACAAATTTTTCTGAAATAAGGAATATTAATAATGCTAACTCTGTTTTATCTCCCGCTATATCATTAAATTTTTTAAATGGTCAAGACTATGAAAAACTTGAAAGAGCAAGAAAATTGTCAGAATCAGAATATACTTTACACCCTCAGCTTGGCTACATATCTTTAAATCAAGCTTTAAACAATGATGAGGTCTTAGCTGTTGCTTTTCAGTACACAGTTGGAAATAAAACATATCAGGTTGGGGAATTAACATCAACTGGGCCGGATGCTCCTGATGCGTTAATTTTAAAAATGCTTAAGGGAACTAATTTTTCTCCTAATTTACCAAATTGGCATTTAATGATGAAAAATATATATGCTATTGGAGCATATCAGATGAGTAGAGAAGGATTTATATTAGATGTTGTTTATGAAAATTCTGAAGAATCTGGGGCATTAACAAACTATATAAGTGAAGGAACTATTGAGGGTATTCCATTAATCAGGTTATTAAATTTAGATAATTTAGATCAACAAATGGAGGCAAGATCTGATGGTTTATTTGACTTTATTGAAGGAGTAACAGCACGATCCTCAAATGGTAGAATTATTTTTCCTGTAAGAGAGCCATTTGGATCGTACTTCCAAAGTAAGTTCTCTGATTTAAATATTGCTAAAAAATATATTTATCAAGCTTTGTATGATTCAACTATTACAGTTGCTCAACAATATCCAGAGTTAAACAAATTCAGATTAAAAGGAAGTTATCAATCTTCTTCAGGAGCAGAAATCAGATTAAATGCAATGAACGTACCTGAAGGTTCAGTTACAGTAACTGCAGGATCGCAAAAACTTATTGAGAATCAAGATTACACTGTTGATTACATGCTTGGAAGAGTTACGATTATTAATGAGGGAATTTTAACATCAGGCGTACCAATAAAAATTTCATTAGAAAACAATTCTATGTTTGGTATCCAAAATAAAACCTTACTTGGATTACATGCAGATTATGAAATAAATAAGGATTTTGTTCTTGGGGCAACCATGCTAAATTTAACCGAAAGACCTTATACTCAAAAAATAAATACTGGAGAAGAACCTATTTCCAATACAATTTGGGGTATGGATGGTAATTATCAAACTGATGTTCCTATGCTAACAAAAATTATTGATAAATTACCATTAATAGAAACTAAACAAAAATCATCTTTAATTGCTACAGCTGAATTTGCTCATCTTATACCAGGTCATCATCGAGCGGTGGGCAAAAACGGTGTTTCATACATTGATGATTTTGAAGCAAGTAAAACTTCAATAGATATTAAAAATATGAGTGCATGGAAATTGTCTTCAATTCCAATTGGTAATGAGCAAGATTTGGTTTTTCAAACATCAGGCGAATTTTCAGGATTTTTTGATCCATTAAATTATGGGTCAAAAAGAGCGAAATTAGCTTGGTATGTTATAGACCCTTTATTTTATCGTAATATTTCAATTACACCTAGTAATGTCAACCAAACTTTAAATTTGTCTAATGGAAATACAATTAAACAACAGTCTTATCATTATTCAAGAGAAGTTTTAGAGAATGAAGTTTTTCCTAATAAAGATCCTGATTTAGGTAGTCAAATTACAAACTTATCTACTCTAGATATTGCATACTACCCGTTTGAGAGAGGGCCATATAATTATACTGTAAATAATATTGATTCTGAGGGGGTCTTAGATAATCCAAGATCAAATTGGGCAGGAATAATGAGAAAATTAGAAACTAACGATTTTGAGTCTGCTAATATTGAGTTTATAGAATTCTGGTTAATGGATCCTTTCAACTCTGAAGATGGTTTAATTAATCACTCTGGAGGTGATATGTATATTCATTTAGGTAATATTTCAGAAGATATCTTAAAGGATGGTTACAAAAGTTTTGAAAATGGATTTCCAACATCAGCTAATATTGAAAATGTTGATACAACCTCTTGGGGAAGGGTTCCTACAAATTTTTCAATAGTAGATGCTTTCGATAATGATCCAATTTCAAGACAGTTTCAAGATATTGGATTAGATGGATTAAATAATAGTGATGAAAGATTGTTTTTTGATTCTATTTATTTATCTAAATTAGAAAATTTATATGGATCATCATCTCAAGCCTATTTAAACGCTAATAATGATCCTTCTGCAGATGACTTTCATTATTTTAGAGGAACTGATTTTGATAATAATGCTACAACAATTTTGGAAAGATATAAAGACTTTAATAACACTGAAGGTAACTCTGTGACTTCTGAAAATTCACCTGAAAGTTATCCAACAGCAGCATCTACACAACCTGATTCAGAAGATTTAAATAGAGACTATACCTTGAGTGAAACTGAAAGTTATTTTCAATATAAATTAAGACTATTTCCAAATATGCAAATTGGAGACAGTTATGTTTCAGATATATTAGAAAATACTGTCAAAACTGAAAATGGTTCATCTAGAAAAATAAAATGGTATCAGTTTAGAGTTCCAGTTTATCAACCACAAAAAGTAGTTGGAGGGATAAATGATTTCAAATCAATAAGATTTATGAGATTGCTATTTACTGATTTTTCAGAACCAATAATTTGTAGATTTGCATCTTTTGATTTGGTAAGAGGTGAATGGAGAAGATATAGTTTTGATCTTTCACAGCCAGGTGAATATATACCAGTAGATGATCAAAACAATACTTTGTTTGATGTTTCTGCGGTAAATATTGAAGAAAACGGTAATAGATCNCCAGTTAATTATNTNTTACCACCAGGAATTGAACAAGAAATTGANAATACAACAACAGCTACAAGACAACAAAATGAACAATCATTGGTNCTTAAAGTGTGTAATTTAAAGGATGGAGATGCCAGAGCNGCATATAAAACAACAGATATTGACGTAAGGTCATATAAAAAACTAAAAATGTTTGTTCATNTNGAGGGGGAAAATGATGATCTTAANTTCGGTGATTTATCNTGTTTTATAAGGCTAGGAACAGATTTTTCATCAAANTTTTATGAATATGAAATTCCATTAAAACCAACNCCTCATTTTTCTAGCTCACCAACAGAAATTTGGCCNGNGGAAAATAATATTGATATTGACTTTGAAATTTTTCAGCTTGTTAAGCAAGAAAGAAATTTTTATTCAAGTGATNTTAATACACCTTACGAGACCAANATGTCNGGAGGAACAGTAACTGTAGTNGGAAATCCTAACTTATCTCAAATTAAAACNATAATGATTGGAGTNAGAAATCCAAAAAAAGAGTCNATTGAAAGNTNAGATGATGGNCAACCAAAATGTGGACAAATATGGGTAAANGAGCTAAGACTTACNGACTTTGATGACTATGGTGGATGGGCAGCAAATAGTCGTTTAACAACACGAATAGCTGACTTTGGAAACGTAACANTNTCTGGAAATATGAGTACAATTGGTTTNGGATCNATAGAAAAGAAAGTTAATGAAAGACAGAAATATAATGCTTATCAATACGACTTTTCATCAACATTTAATTTAGGCAAATTGTTTCCTCAAGAATTTGGAGTTAAAGCTCCAATGTATATAGGTGTTTCTGAATCCTTCAAAAANCCNCANTATAANCCNTTGGATCCAGATATTTTATTTTCCACNTCATTAAAAACACTTGAAACAAAGGANGAAAGAGATTCNTTAAAATATATTGCACAAGATTACGTGAGTAGAAAGAGTATAAATTTTACAAACGTCAGAAAGACCAGAGTTCAAAAAAAAGGTGAGAAACCAAAGAAACAGAAAGTATATGATATTGANAATTGGACATTGTCATATTCTAAAAACAAAACATTNATCCGAAATATTAATACAGAGTATAANAGAACTNTTAATTANAGAGGAGCAATAACATATAACTTTAATACTCAGCCTAAAAATATAAAACCATTTGGAAAAATCAAATTTCCAAAATCACCTTACTTTAGAATAATAAAGGATATCAATTTTTATACAATGCCTAAAANCTTTTCNTTTAGAACAGANTTGGATAAAAATTATAATGAAACNAANTTAAGAAANTTAAGNAANTCTAATNTAATTATATANCCNACNTANAATAAATTGTTTAACTGGAACAGAATGTATGATATNAAGTATGATNTNACAAGAACATTGAANTTAGATTTTAACGTTACNCATAGAGCTAATATTGATGAGCCNTCAGGNAGATTATCAAAGTCAGATCCACTNTATAGNCAAAAAATGGATACAATATGGTCAAATTTNAGGAATTTTGGNAGACCAACATCTTANAGACAAGTTTTNGGTCTAAATTATCAAGCACCNCTAAANAAAATTCCAATTTTGAATTTTTTGTCTTTAAANACNAGNTATAANTCTACTTATGATTGGATTTCNGCTCCAGTTACNCTNAGAAATTTAGGAAATAANATTCAAAANTCAAGAAATAGACAGTATAATGGTCAAATTAACTTAACAACNNTATANAATAAAGTACCTTATTTTAAAAAGATTAATCAAGTTTCAAGAAGAGTNCAATCNAGAAATAANAGTANAAANGAAGATAATTTTGAGAANAATAAAAAAGATTTGAATGGACAATATGAAATTTTAAAACATTTAACAAGATTNNTNCTAGCAGTNAAAAATGTATCNGTNAATTATTCTTTAAATGAAGGNACATTNATNCCTGGATATAAATTTCAACCTCACTTTTTAGGAATNANGTGGGATGAAATGGCTCCNNCANTACCATTTGTNTTTGGTAGTCAAAATGATATNCGAATGCGNGCAGCNAGNAGGGGNTGGNTAACTGTNGATTCTACTCTTAANACTATGTATAANCAAAATAAATCAACAAATTTAACTTTAAGAAGTACTGTNGAACCNTTTAAACAATTTCGTNTAGANTTAACNGCNAATAAAACAACTTCAAANAANCNAAGTGAGTATTTNAGNTGGAATTCTCAGTTGGATCAGTTTAGTTCATTTAGTCCAAATCANTCTGGAAGTTACAGTATNTCATTTATTTCATGGNGAACAGCATTTATTTCTGANAATGATGATTATCAGTCATCTGTCTTTGGNAAATTTAGAGGTTANAGAATTGATATAGCTCAGCAGTTAGCAGCAAATAATCCAAATTTCAATGGTGGGATNGATCCAAATACNGGCTTTCCAATTGAATANGAAATATCANCNAGTGGTGATACAATTNTAACTGGTGGNTANGGTCCAACATCACAAGAAGTAATGATNCCNGCTTTTTTAGCTGCTTANNCTGGNTCAAATCCTTTGAGTTCAAATCTTACNGCATTTCCNGCAATNCCNAGNCCTAATTGGAGNNTAACNTATGATGGTTTNGTNAGANTACCGTTTTTAANTAAAAAATTTAAAACATTTAGTATTTCTCACGCATATCGATCATCATACTCTGTAGGNTCTTATCAAACTAATTTAGATTATGGNGATGGNGATAANTTTAANNTAAATAATATGAGTTATCATGTNGATAANGAAATNTCTCANGTTACAATAAATGAACAATTTAGTCCTTTATTTAAANTAGANATGCTTTGGAAAAATAGTTTTCTNTCAAAANTNGAGTTTAAAAANAATCGAATGTTAGCACTTTCTTTATCCAACAATCAAATAACAGAAACATCNACTAANGAATATGTNTTTGGTTTAGGTTATAGAGTAAATGATTTNAAATTTAGNTTTATTTCTGGAATGAATAAACAAAAAGTTAGCTCTAATTTNGATTTAAAATTAGATTTNAATATNATGAGCAACAAAACAGTAATTAGAAANGTAATTGANGATATNGAACAAATAACNATGGGNCANCANATTATGAAAATTAATTTTTCAGCAGATTATGTNGTAAATCAAAGAGTTAATTTTAAATTATTTTATGATAGAGTAATTACTAATCCTTTTGTTTCGACAACTTTTCCTGGAGCAATTACTAACGCTGGATTTAGTTTNCGATTTACTTTAGCCGGATAATTTTGTGAGAAGTTAAAATTATGTATTTTTGAAAAAAAAAAATGAATTTTCCAAAAGAACTAAAATATAGTAAAGATCATGAATGGTTAAGAATCGATGGNGATATTGGCTATATTGGTATTACTGAATTTGCNCAAAGAGAACTGGGGGATATAGTTTTTGTAGATGTCGATACTGAAGGNGAAAAGCTAGAAAAGGAAGAGGTTTTTGGGTCAATTGAAGCTGTAAAGACTGTNTCAGANTTGTTTATGCCTATNTCTGGAGAAGTTATTGAAGTTAANACAAAATTAGATGAAAATCCTGAGTTAGTTAATNCTGATCCCTATGGTGATGGGTGGATTGTAAAAATACGTATAAATTCAGTNAGTGAATCTNACGAGTTGTTGTCAAATTCAGATTATGAACAACTAATTGCTTAAATAAGTTATATATGGAGATTAAGAAAAATCCAAAAGTTGATTTAGAGAAAAAAAGAAGTTTGTATTTACAGATTGGTTTTGTTATTGCTTTATTGCTTGTTTATGCCGCTTTTGAATATAAAAATTATGATAAATCTAGTTATAATTTAGGAGATTTAAATTTAGANGATTTAGAAGAAGAAATTATTCCAATTACTAAACAAGAACAAAAACCTCCACCTCCACCTCCACCTCCACCTGAAATNATAGAAATTGTTGAAGATGANGTTGAGATTGAAGAAGAGCTAGAGATAGAAGATACNGAGNCTGATGANGACGAAATTATAGAAATTGAAGAAGAAGATGATGATGAATTTTTCATGGTAGTTGAAAATATGCCTGAATTTCCNGGTGGTGATTTAGGTCTAATGAAATATATTCAAAAAAANGTTAAATATCCNCCGATAGCTAAAGAATATAATATNACAGGAAAAGTNTATGTTCAGTTCATAGTAGATAAAAGTGGAACAGTAACAAATGTTAAGGTTGTTAGAGGTGTAGATAAAAATTTAGATGCAGAAGCAGTAAGAGTTGTTAAATCTTTACCAAAATATAAACCNGGAAAACAAAGAGGAAANCCTGTAAGGGTTATGTTTACNATNCCAATTAATTTCACATTAAACTANTTTATNTTGCNTTNGCAATGAATTTTAATGTAATTTTGAAAAAAAAAAAAATATGTCAGCTGATAATTTACATTTTCANAAACATCGAGTTTCAAGAGAGTTAAAAGAAACNAGAAANAATCATAAATCAAGAGTTATTTGGTTNACAGGNCTTTCTGGTTCNGGAAAATCAACTGTCGCNAATGCANCTGAAAAGTTATTACANGANAGGGGTCTACAAACATANATACTNGACGGNGATAATGTTAGAATGGGNTTGAANAAAGATTTAGGNTTTTCACCACANGATAGAACTGAAAATATNAGAAGAATTACAGANGTTGCAAAATTATTTGCTGATTCAGGNTCAATTGTACTTACAGCATTNATTTCACCATANAGAGAAGATAGAAATAGTGCAAGNCAAATCATAANTGATGAAGATTTTATTGAAGTTTTTGTTAGTGCAGATTTATCTGTTTGTGAATCAAGAGANCCCAAAGGATTATATAAAAAAGCAAGAGCCGGTGAAATTAANGGTTTTACAGGTATTGATGCTCCNTATGAAGAACCNATTAANCCAGAACTTGTTGTTGAAACAGATAANNATGANATATTAGAATGTGCCAATCAAGTANTTGATTATTTAGTTGAAAAAAATATTATAAANTAAAATTATTATGAATATAGAAANATGGGATGTNAAAAATCATGGAGGTAANCCAACAACAAATGAAAGTAAAAAATANGCTATNTTNATTGGTAGATATCAACCNTATCATCAAGGTCATATTTCNCTAATTATGCAAAAAATTAATAATGGAATACCTGCNTTNATCATGGTNAGAGATATNGCTCCTGACGCTAAAAACCCATTTACAACNGAACAAACNGTAGACATGATNAAGAAATATCATGCAGCTCATAATCANGATGTTGAGGTTATAATAATTCCTGATATGGAAAGTGTAAATTTTGGTAGAGGAGTNGGTTATGAAATAAACGAATTTTCACCACCNGAAAANATAGGTTGGATCTCTGCCACTAAAATCAGAGANTCAATNAAAGAAGGTAATAATGATTGGAGAAAATTAGTTGATGAATCTATTCAGGNGGATGTNGAAAAATACCTTTCTNAAACTAANGTCAANATCTAANATCTTNNAAANTTNTCCTTTNCANTNCATAAAATTTAGTNAATACTAATAAATAATTAGATTTGTAATGTAATCATTNCAAAAANATGAACATAGAAAATTATTTAGAATCNACGTATTTAAAAACNTCTGAAGAAAGTAATCTTTCAAATATACAGATAAAGTCTATAATNAAAAGCTTGGTTNATGAAGCTGTGGATAATAACTTTAAACTTATAATGGTTCGAGAAAATCATTTGAANTNTGTAGAAAGTTTGCTNAGNAAGATGAANTCTAATTTNCTTNTTGGAACAGTNGTTGATTTTCCNNTAGGAGATAAATCTACTNCTGANAAAATTAANGAGCTAAATAGTATTTTGAATTATTCTGTNTCAGATATTGATTTNGTTTGTGATTATAATGCTTTCAANAGAAAGGATTTTAAAAAATTTGATNCGGATATTATTGAGCTAAGTTCCTTATGCGTTAAGAAAAATAAAACTGTAAAGTGGATTATTGAGACAGGTGCATTATCAAAGAAAGAAATTTTTGATATATCAGAAAGAATTTCTAAAATTATCAACNAAAATTTTTCAGAAAACTCAGATGATTTTTTTATTAAAACATCAACCGGATACTATGCAGGTTATGGAGCTAATATCAATGACATAAAAATAATTAAAAGAGCTTCAAAAAATATAAATATTAAAGCCTCTGGAGGTATAAAAAGTTTTAGTGATGCAATTAGTATGATTGAGTTAGGTGTAAATAGAATCGGAACTTCCAGCGCACTTCATATTTACAATAAAAAATAAAATGGATTTAAAAAAACTTCTACTCAAAGCTATTAAGACTTCTATAAAAGGAGGTCAAGCNATATTAAAAATTTATGAAACTGACTTTGATGTTGATTATAAAGAAGATAATTCTCCNCTAACAATTGCAGATAAAAGATGTAATCAAATTATTGAATCAGATCTAATGTCAACTAGTATACCTATTTTGAGTGAAGAAGGTAAACACACAGATTTTAATGAAAGAAAAAAATGGGAATATTTATGGCTTGTNGATCCNTTAGATGGNACTAAAGAGTTTGTTAAAAAAAATGGNGAGTTTACAGTAAATATAGCNTTAATAAAAAANGGNAAACCTATTATNGGTGTTATATATGTTCCTGTTAGTGGATTAATCTATTTTGGAATGAAAAACCTNGGNTCTTTCAAGTGTAAATNTGNAAATANTTCTATTGANGATTTGTCTTCCTTTTTAAAACAAAGNAAAAAANTACCAATAACTAATTATAGAGATANNTTTACAATTGTTGGATCTCGTTCNCATATGTCTNCTGAGACTGAAATGTATTTTTTATCAATGAAAGAAAAACATAATAAAGTTNAAATACTAAGCGTTGGATCTTCNTTAAAGTTATGTATGGTTGCCGAAGGTAAGGCTGATGTATATCCAAGATATGCACCAACAATGGAATGGGATACAGCTGCAGGTCATGCAATNGTNAATTTTGCAGGTTTTTCTGTAAGTAAATATGGANCTANTGATGAANTTTCATACAATAAAGAAAATTTGTTAAATCCATGGTTTATAGTTGAATAAAATTTATGAGCTTTAAATTATTAGATAGATTTAAGGATGCTGATTTTATAGAAATAATCAAGGGATCGAGNNCTTCATTTNTGTTTCGAATTTTTGGATTATTTTTAGGTTATGTNNTAACTATTATCATAGCTCAATTTTATGGTGCACAAGGTTTAGGTGATTATNTTCTTGCTNTNACAGTATTAAANTTATTCACTTTAATTTCGAAATTAGGAATTGATACNAGTTCAATTCGATTTATTGCCTCTTTTTCATCTCAAAAAAAATGGTTNAGTATTNATGATTTTAGAAACAAAATTTTTTACACTCTTTGTTTTACNTCTCTTATTTGNTCTTTATTAATGTANTTTTTTGCAGATAGTATTTCTTCTTTGGTTAATACCAAAGANAGTTTTATAAAAATTAATGCATTCTTTTTAATGCCATTAGTTTTTTTCATGGTCAATTATCAAAGTTTNAGAGGNCTAAAAAAAATAGCTGAATTTTCTTTTTTTTATAGAGCCTCTCAATCACTTTTTGCNATTATCAGTATNTTAATTTTATATCAATTTATAGATTCATCAATTGTTCCANTTTATGCTTATCTAACNAGTTTANTNATAGTATCATTATTATCTTTTTTATC
Organism: Flavobacteriales bacterium; assembly: GCA_002697505.1. Lineage (GTDB taxonomy): Bacteria > Bacteroidota > Bacteroidia > Flavobacteriales > BACL11. Next base: position 109,632 of record NZWA01000034.1, read on the forward strand.
ATTCAGATTTTGGTTAAAGAAAAAATCTAATGGTCATNAAGAAGCTAATTTAGAGATNTTAAAATATTCAACAATATTTAAAGTTTCTTTACCNCTTATGTTTGCNCAATCTGTTCAATTTTTNATGGCATGGACNGACAAGTTAATGATTGGAGGGATGCTCAANTCTGAAGCTGTTGGTATATATCATACTGCNTTTAAATTATCTATGTTCTCGGCTATTNCNTTAATGTCTATNAANAGTATAGCATCACCNAAATTTGCTGAAAAGTTTTATAACAATGATTTTATTGGANTGAAAAAAATATCTAATCAGTCNACTAAATTGATTTTTGTTTCANCTATTCCANTAATTATTTTNTCATTNTTATTTCCAAAANTTTTGTTAGGTNTTTTTGGNAAAGAATTTGTNNCAGGAACNATAGCNTTTTTAATATTATCAGTTGGNCGGTTGATAAGTTCATTGTCTGGTCCAGCAGGAAATATTTTACAGATGACAAATAATCAAAATATTTATGCCAAAATTTTATTTATTGGAGCNTTANNTAATATANTTTTAAATTATATNTTNATNCCAATTTATGGAGTTAATGGAGCTGCTATTGCTTCAATGTTAAGNTTAGNTATATGGAACGTATTGATGATTTATNAAGTTNGAANAAAATTTGGNTTTTATACTTTTTATCAACCATTTAAAAATGACTAAAAATTTGCCAAATTTTTTAATTGTAGGTGCCGCNAAAAGTGGTACAAGCTCATTGCATAATTANTTAAATCAACATCCTGANATATTTATGCCTGATTTTAATGATAAAGGAGAAAATGTTAAAGAACCTCAATTTTTTGTTAAAGANAGTGTTCAANNCAGAATACATTTNGGTATATGGAAATGGGAAGAGTATNTTCGATTGTTTNGAAAATCTAAGGGNTATAAAGCAATTGGGGAAGCNTCTGTTTTTTATTTATACTATTCTAAAGAAGCAATTTTAAATATNAAAAAATATTTAGGAAAAGATGTNAAAATTATTATCATTNTAAGAAATCCNATTTACAGAGCATTTTCTGCATATAAACACGTTTCAAAAGGAGTTAAAGAAAATTTNTCTTTTGANGATGCCTTAAAATTAGAAGAAAAAAGATATTCTGAAAATCTATCCATTACACCTATGANTAGATATAAAGNTATGGGAATGTATTTTNGCNCNGTATCNGATTATATNCAAGAATTTAAAAATGTTCACATAGTNTTACAAGANGATTTNGCTNANAATACATCTTTAGAATTAAAAAAGATTTACAATTTTTTACAAGTNAAGAATTTTCAAGTTGATACAAAAAAGAAATATAATGTTGGTGTATCACAGTGGGATCAAAGTTTGTTAAAAAGGTTTTTTATTTCTGAAAGTTTACTTAAAAATTTTTTTAAAAAATATACTAATAAAAGAACAAAGATTTTACTTTGGAAATTAATTAATTCCTTGTTTAAAACAAAAAATCAGCATATACGTAAAGAAACAAAAGATTATTTGATTGATTATTTCCGAGATGATATTAATGAACTAGCAAAATTAATAAATAAAGATCTTTCTTTATGGCTAAAATAAATTCACCAAATTTCATGTGTATAGGTGCAGCAAAATGTGCTACAACTTCATTGTATAATATTTTAAAGCAACATCCACAAATAGGTTTATCATTATTTAAGGAGCCACATTTCTTTGATAATCTTAATAATTTTAAAAATGGTAAAGAATGGTATTTAAATAACTATTATAAAAATTTAAATTCNTTNAACGCTNTAGGAGAATTTACCCCAACATATTTGGCATCAAAAAATGCTCCTNAGAGAATATTAAATTTTTTTGGTAATNAGATGAAATTTATAGTTATNTTGAGAAATCCAATTGATAGANCATATTCACATTTTTTACATACAAAAAGAGATTCTCATGAAACANTAACATTTGTTCAAGCCCTTGAGAATGAGNATAAACGNCTTGATNAAATTAANGATAATCAAAATTTNATTTCTTTTTTAAGATATAGTTATNTATATCAAAGCAAATATTANATGCATATTNAAAACTATCTAAAATTTTTTAATATCGATCAATTTCATTTTGTGAAATTNGANGATTTTGTAAATNATAGAAAACCNACATTAAATAANATTTTAAAATTTTTAGAAGTATCAACNAATGAAGANCTTGATATANATNTTTATAGTAACAAAGCNAGTNTTGCTAGATTTAAANCATTAAAATCATTAATGAAAAAAGATAACTTGGNAAAAAGAATTTTAAAATTAATGATTCCTTCNTTAGTANTTCGTCAAAAACTAAGAAANANNCTACATGCNTCTAATAATAAAGNTAGTGATAAGCCAGTTTTGNCACANNAAGTNAGAAATCATATATATAATGAGTTTTTTTATAAAGATATTTTAGATTTAGAGAAAATGTTAAATTTGGATTTAAACTCTTGGAAAGAATGTTAGAAANTATACAAAGCATAAAAAACAAAATAAATAAATTAATTTTCTTNCTGTTCTATAAATCTAGTTTTAAAAATTTTGGAANTAAATCAACTATCTGTATNCCTTTTCAAATTGATGGAGCNAGGTTTATTAAAATTGGAAAAAAGGTNCATGTTCACACAAATTCGTGGATGTTAGCTTTAAAAAATAGTTCTNTAAANCCAGAAATTAACATNAATNATGGAGTATATATTGGGCGTTTTGCTCATATTGTTTCAACTAATAATATTNGTATAGAAAAGAATGTATTAATATCTGATAAAGTATATATNTCTGATAATTTACATGATTATAAAAATGTCNAAAAACCAATNAAAGANCAAAAAATATTAAATGTTAATAAAGTAAACATTGGAGAAAATAGTTGGCTTGGAGAAAATGTTTGTGTAATTGGTGCTTCAGTNGGTAAACATTGTGTAATTGGNGCTAATTCTGTTGTTCTTTCAAATATTCCAGACTANTCTATTGCTGTTGGTTCTCCTGCTAAGGTGATAAAGAAATACTGTGCAAATGAAAATACNTGGAAGAAAATTTAGCTTTTTATGATATATTCGATACAAAATAAAATAATTGANACNNTACTTTTTTTTCTAATGATANTTAGTACAGGTGGNATGTATTTTGTTTTGAATAGAAATATTATGTCAATATGTTTTTTTGNTTTACTTGTTTTTACAATAATTTTTTTTGGAAATCAAATTAAAAAAAAAATATTTTATGCATCAGTTTTAACTTTTCTATGCATTTTCANATTAGGAATAATNAACTTNTTTTTTGCTATTTCTGATCAAAGNATNAATAAATATGGTTTTCATTTTTTATCATTNATAATAGGTNTTTTATTTATANTACATTTTCAAAATAATAGAAATGANAAGATATTTTTAGATANATTTTNTTTGGTTTTAAAAATAATTGCANTTCATGCTGNAGTAAATTTTNTTTTGTANTTTTTTATACAAAACAANCTTTCAGATGTTATTTCAAGAGATAAAGATGTATANAAAACATTTNTTCATNTTTTTTATTACATGCCTGAAAAAAGTGTAGTTTCAATTTTGAATTTTGAGTTTTGTAGAAATCAAGGATTATTTTGGGANCCAGGAATTTTACAAATNTATCTTAATATGTTATTTTTTTTAGAAGCTTTTGTTTTTAAAAAAAGTAAATTATTTTTANTGNTAGCTTCTGTNTTAATTNTAACAACTTATTCTACTACAGGTTTGATTTTATTGCTTTTCCAATCTTTTTTTTATTTTAAGANNTCNTTTAAAAATAAAAAAATATTAGCACCAATNTTAATTATACTTTTAATACCAATTTATTTAGTTTTAAGTACAAATGTTAAAGAAAANGTATCTGGAGAAAGAGAAGCATCTTTTCANAAGAGAATGTTTGATTTAACACAACCATTTTTTATTGCTTTAGACTATCCTCTTACCGGNATAGGATTAGATTTAATTCAATTTCAAAAAAAGAGACAAGAGTTTTATATCTCNTCAAATAGGTTGCAAANNATAAATAGTTCATTAGGNGTTCAAGCAAAATTTGAAACAACTGAGAANGGNAGTAGTAACTCAATAATGTTTCTTTTGGCCTGCACTGGTTTTCCAACAACAATAATTTTATTATNTATGTTTTATAAACAAAAGATNATTAAATCTAAAAGGTATATNTGGTTAATATTACTTACCNTATCTGTCATATCTGAACCTTTNTTNCTNAGACCTTTCTTTTTCCTTTTTATTATTTCAGGATTTGTTAATATATTCACGAAAATAAATAATCAAAAAGTTNTANNATGAAAAATATACTGATTACAGGAGGNGCTGGTTTTATTGGNTCTAANNTAGCTTTANATTTNNTNGANAAAGNNTATAACATAACTATTTTAGATAATCTTTCTAAACAAATTCATGGNAATTCNAAAAATTCNTATCTATATAATTCNATAAAAGAAAAAGTAAATTTNATTTTNGGAGATGTATGTAANATTNCAGATTGGAGATTAGCTATTAAAAATCAGNNNGCTNTCNTTCATTTAGCNGCTGAAACTGGTACAGGTCAATCTATGTATGAAGTTGCNANATACAATCAAGTTAANGTTGTAGGTACAGCTAATTTATTTGATGTATTAGCNAATGAATCACATAATNTTNAGAAAATATTAATTGCATCNTCAAGAGCNATNTANGGTGANGGNAGGTATTTNAGTCATGATNTTGGTGATGTATATCCACTTACAAGATCTGAACAAANATTAAAAAATNAGATTTATGAACCAACNATAGANTCTTNTGANTCCAAGTTGATTTTAAAAGCAACTCATGAANAANCTAAAATATCACCTGAATCNATTTATGCTNTAACAAAATATAATCANGANCAAGTTGCAATGCTTATGNGTAAGGTGCTAAATATTCCAGTNATTTCNTTAAGATATCAAAACGTATACGGNCCTGGTCAGTCATTNTCNAANCCNTATACNGGNATNTTATCAGTTTTTTCAACAAGGTTNTTAAATAATAATGATCTTGAGATATATGAAGATGGNAATCAAAGTAGAGATTTTGTTTATATTGATGATGTNGTNGATGCAACAACTTTAGCGCTNGAAAAAAATGATAANTTATCATATGNTTTNAATGTAGGTTCTGGNGAANCAATATCAGTTCTNAGTGTTGCTAAACAGCTNATGAAAAATTATNAAAAAAATCAAAAAATTAATATTACAGGTAAATATAGATTAGGAGATATTAGACATAATTATGCAGATNTAACTCAAGCTAAGAAAATTTTNGGTTTTTNTCCAAAATNTAATTTTGTNNANGGTCTTGAAAATTTTACAAATTGGGTAAAAAAACAAAAAATAGAAAAAGATATGTANANAAGCTCTGAAAAAGAGTTNAAAAACAAAGGATTACTTAAATGAAAAAATTTATTTTTTGTTGTTATTTNTTTTNNTTTGNATCAAANACGNTATTTTGTCAGCAAGAGATATCTAATATATNTGGTTTTGCTACATCAAANACATTTACATATTGNGATTTAAANGATACAAATTTTTTNAANAAAGTNATTCGTTTAAATCCAAAGCTACTTAGATTTCCTGGNGGAGCAGTAGGAAATTATTATCATTTTGGAGGTNCTGGTTATGGATTTGATTTTGAGGAAATAAAAAAATANGATGCAGGAAANTTTTTAAAAAGATCNAAAGGANTAGTNAGATCAGCTNAAAAAAAAGGTCATAAACATGATTACATTGACGATTTTATAAAATTAGCAAANGCAACAAATGCAAAAGTGATATTAGTTGTAAATATGTTTTCNTACACAGATGATATATTACAAATGATTAGAAAAATGNAAGATAATAATATAGAAATCTCTGGAGTTGAGNTNGGNAGTGAGTTAACNAATCGGTACTTTTTTCAAAAAGGATANACTATAGATGATTACATAAAATCTTGNTTGTANTATACAAAAAAAATNAAAGATTTTGANAGTAGNATNAAAATTGGNATAGTAGCTGCNCCACTTGGNAAGAAAAANAANCATAGACATAATATTTGGAATAATAAGTTGTCGAAACTAGATTTTTATGATGCTGTCATAGTCCACTCATATCCAAAAATCATTAAAGGAACGGCTGAATATGGNCAAATGACAAATGAAATTATTGAAGAACAATCTAAAGACAATCAATTTANGTTATATGCNAATCGNCTAATTAATTTTTTCAAGTATTTATTTCCTAAAGAAATTAAAAGTTATTATGAAATATTTAATAACAAACCTATNTGGATTACTGAGTGGAACTTACAAATGTCAAAAGTTACTGGAAATACAATGCTACAAGCTNTATTNGTTGTTAATTATTTNCTAGAAANANTAGCTAATAANAATCAAATNACATTAACAACNTATCATAATCTNGGTGGAAGAGATTATAGNGGATCNATTTTTAAAAATTATAAAGAAACTGTTGAAATNCATAGCACATATTATCCTTTTAAAATTNTNTCANAAATCTTTTCTTACAAAAATNTTAGNNCTNCAGTTAAAGAACTAAAAAGTGGATTGTTTGAATATAAAGTATNTGAAAATAACATATTAAAAAATATTATCATATTAAATTATANTAATGANAATTATTTGATTAGCATGAACAATAAAAATGTAAATATTAGTTCAATTTTCAGTGAAAAATTATATGANAAACCNTTANTTGATGGTAAATTAAANACAAAGNTTTTAAAAGATTATAGTTCTGANTTAGATATTNTGCCNTACAGTATAAATTTTATTGNNTTATGATAGACNNTCAAATTATTTTTATAGTAGGATCAAGTAGAAGTGGTACAACTATGATGGGTNGAATTTTANCTAACAANTCNAANGTTTTNACATTNAAAGAATTACATTTTTTTAATATACTANCAAAATCTAATTTTTACAATAAGCTAAGTGNAGATGAATCTATAGTTTTACTTGCAAAATTATTGTGTGTTCAAGANAATAGTATTTTTGAAGTTAATAGATATAAAAATTATTTGTTTCAAGCTAGAGAAATTTTNCCTAANAAACAGTTTACCTCATTTGGAATTTATAATTTTTTTATTNNTCANANATTNAAGANAAATAATAAAACAATAGCATGTTTGCANACACCAAATAATATNCATTTTNTAAATGATATAAATAAATATTTTTCAAANGCTTTAATTATNAATATGGTTNGNGATCCAAGAGATGTTTTNCTTTCTCAAAANAANAAATGGAAGAGAAGATTTTTAGGAGCGTCTAAAATACCANTTTTTGAAGCGTTTAGATCATATGCAAATTATCATCCTATNATNACTTCTAAANTTTTGGAGGCATCATTNAGNAAAACTCTATTATTGAANCATAATCNTAATTTTAAAATTGTTTTTTTTGAAAAGTTTTTAAATCANTCAGAAGAAACACTTAAAGATATTTGTTCATTTTTATCAATTGANTATAACAAAGAAATGTTGTTGGTTCCCNTNGTTGGNTCATCTACTGAAAACGACTTAAGNAACAAGNTTTTTTTAGATAAATCAAAAATTTTTAAGTGGAAAAANGGNGGGTTAAATAATGCNGAAATCTATTTATCTGAATTGATTCTAAAAGAATTNATGATTAAATTCAANTANCAGACTGTAAAGTTTAAANTANTTCCACTATTACTAATTTTTTATTTTTTAACATTACCANTNAAATTATCATTATCTTTANTATTAAANTTNTACAGAAAATTTAATTTCNTCCAATATTTTAAAAAATTATTATTTGTAAAATGAAGGTNGATTTTTTTATAGTNGGGGCACCAAAAGCAGGAACTACTTCGCTTTATCATTATTTGAATGANCATCCTAAAATTAGTATGAGTTCTGTTAANGANCCTAACTANTTTTCTNACGAAGAGTTNGAANNTCAAAAANTATATTANAAATCAAATAAGATTAATAGTTTAGANAGTTATCATAATTTATTTCCAACAAGAGATGCTAATTTAATTTATGGAGAAGCTAGNGTGTCATATTTATTTTATAANAATGTAGCTNAAAAAATTAAAANGTATAATAAGAATGCAAAAATTATTATTNTTNTAAGAAATCCAATAGANAGAGCTTTTTCACACTATTTAATGGATNNTCGTCTTGGNTTAATTTCTAAAAGTTTTNAATCTGTAGTTGATAGNTTTGAAACAACATCTAAGAATAAATTATNTTACCAACAATATATAGAACTNGGTAAGTATTANAATCAAATTTCAAANTATAAAANATTNTTTNATGATAAGAATATTTTAATCATTGATTATGAAGATTTTAAAAATAAAACNNCATTNTGTGTAAGNAATGTATTTGATTTTTTACAAATTGATACATCTTTCATGCCAAATCTTGATTTAACTCATAACACTTTTANAAAACCAAAATTTACTTTTATTGAAAAATTATACTCTAATCACTCTATTAGATGTNTAATNAATAAATTAATTNCTTCTAAATTTAAGANCTATATTAATCAAATGGTATTTGATAAGGAGGACAAACCAATTTTNTCTCAAGANTTACNCGAGAGNTTAAAATCTATTTTTAAAAATGATGTAAATAAATTGAGTNATATGTTAAATAAAGACTTCANNAAGTGGATAAAATAGGTATAGTAACCATAACATATAATTCTGCTAATGTATTANCAGGATTTTTAGAAAGTGTTTTCANTCAAACATATANAAACTTTATTCTNTATGTTNTTGACAATANCTCTANAGATGATACTAAAAAAATTTTAAAAAGTATTAANGACANTAGACTAAAAATTANATNTAANAANAAAAATTNAGGAGTTGCGAAGGCAAATAATATTGGTATTAAAAAAGCTATAAATGATAATTGCAATCAGNTGCTTATNATAAACAATGATGTTGAATTTGAAACTAATTTAATTAATAATTTNTTAGCTACTCAAAGTAAATTTGACTGTAGTCTTGTGGCNCCAAAAATGAAATANTTTTATGATAAAAANAAAATTTGGTATNCTGGATCATGNTTTANTTCAATAAATGGGTTTTTGCCAGTTCATAGAGGNATGAATCAAATTGATANNAAACAATATGATAANGACGAATTAACTCATTANGCACCAACATGCTGNTTNTTAATTAAAAAGATAGTTTTTGAAGATATAGGGTATATGGATGAAAAGTACTTTGTATATTTTGATGANGTAGATTTTTTATNTCGAGTTTATAAACAAAAAAATCATAAATTATNTTATTGTTATGATGTNGATTTTTTTCATAANGTTGGAAGTCTAACTAGCTCAATTGTTGAAATTAAAAAAAATATTTACAGAAGTGATTTTTTTATAAAACAAAATTGTAGAAATCACGTTTATTTTTTGAAAAAAGTAGGTGGAGTATATTCTATTTGCTTTATTATTTTATTGTTTTTTAAATTTAATTTAAGATTTATTTTCAGTTCGAGAATCAGAAAGAATTTCTCAACATTTGTTCTAATTAATAAATCTTATTTTAGTGGATTATTTATGAAAAAATGAAAAAAGTAGCAATCATTGATACATTGGGTGAGCATGAAGGATCATTTCATTTTTATACATTTGGGCAATGTATTGGTTTAATTAATAATAATGTAGATGTTAGTCTATATACAAATAACGAAACTAAAAACCCAAATATTAAAAAATTAAAATTTTATAGTTTTTACAACAATTTGTTTTCAAGTAAGCTCAAATTAGTTAGTGGAATTCGTTGGATAACAGGGTCTTTAAAGTCCATTATTCATGCTAGGATTTCAAATATTTCTTTTTTCCATTTTCATATATTTTATATAAATATATTAGTTCTATTTAATATTTTATTAGTTAAAATCCTTTTTGGCAAAGTAGTAGTTACTATTCATGATGTTCATTCTTTTTCCAATCAAGTCAGAATTAACTTTGCAAAAAAAATATTTTATGCTTTAACAGATTTGATTTTAACACATAATAATTTTAGTAAAAATGAAATCACTAAAATTGTGTCTAAAAATTTAAATATACATATTGTTCCACATGGAAATTATATTCCGTTTATTAAAATAGAGAAAGATAAATTAAAATCTAAAAAAAAATTAAACCTTCAAGAAAATAAAAAAATAATTTTATTTTTTGGTCTAATCAAAGAAGTTAAAGGTTTAGAAGTTTTGTTAAAATCATTAAAAAAGGTTGTAAAGCAACATAAAGATATAAGACTTTTAATTGCCGGAAAAATATGGAAAAATGATTTTTCTAAATATCAAAAAATTATTGATGAGCAAAAATTAAATGATTATTGTATTCTACATACAAAATTTATCCCTCAGTCTCTTGTTAAGTACTACTATTCTGCATCAGATTTAGTTGTTTTACCTTACAAGAGAATATATCAAAGTGGAGTTTTAATGATGACGTTAAGTTATGAAAAACCCGTATTGGTATCTGACTTATCACCACTAACAGAAGTAATTAATGATAAGGATAACGGTTATGTTTTTAAATCGGAAGATAGTGATAATCTTGCTCATAAATTAAATGAAATATTTTCTGAGCATGAAAAACTATCAAATATTTCTAATCAAGGATTTAAAGAAGTTAAAGAAAAATTTGATTGGAATAGTGTGGGTTACTTAACTGCTAAAGCATATGCTAGCATTTATTAATTTGTATTTTAGCAAAAAAATAAAGATGATAAATACTGTAAACAAGGTTTTGCAAGAGTCTATTTCACTGACAAATGTATTAGCAAATAGTGAAGAAATAAAAAGTCAAATTGTTTCAATAGTTGACAAATGTATTTATTGTTTTAAGAACAATGGGAAGGTTTTATTTTGTGGGAATGGTGGCTCTGCAGCTGATGCCCAACATTTAGCAGCTGAGTTAAGTGGTAAATTTATTAAGCACAGACCTGCTTTATATGCAGAGGCTTTGCATGTCAACTCATCTTTTATGACAGCTGTGGCAAATGATTTTGGATATGACTATACATATTCTAGAATGATTGAGGCGATTGGAAGCGAAAATGACATTTTATTTGCAATATCAACATCTGGAAATTCCAAAAATGTTATTAATGCAGTCAAAAAAGCTAAAGAAAAAAGTATGATAACTATTGGTTTTTTAGGAAAAAATAAAACAATAATGAACGATTATTGCGACATTACAATTAATATACCTTCTGATGATACTGCAAGAGTTCAAGAATCTCACATCAAAGTCGGACATATTATATGTCAAATAGTAGAGGATAAGTTATTTTGATGGAAAACAATTTTGACACACTTTTTTTAGATAGAGATGGTGTAATTAATTACAAAATTGAAAATGACTATGTAAAATCTGTTCATGAGTTTAAATTTATACCAGGATTTATTAATGTTATCAAGGATTTATCACTTTTATTTAACAGAATTATTATCATAACTAATCAACAGGGAATAGGTAAGGGCTTGATGTCAATTTCTGATCTTAATGAAATTCATGAATATATGCTCAATACCATTAATGATAATAATGGAAAAATAGATAAAATATATTTTTGTCCACATTTGGAAAGTGAAAATTGTTTATGTAGAAAACCTTCACCTGGAATGATACTAAAAGCTTTTCAAGAATACCCAGAAATTGATAGAAATAAATCATATTTTATTGGTGATTCAGATTCTGATATGGAAGCTGGAAAGTCAGAAAATCTGATTTCAATAAAAGTTAGTTTAGAATATACTATACTTGATTGGTTTAATAGTTTGTAGTTTTTTTTATTTTTGTTTAATAGCATATTAATTAAAAAATGTTTTCACTGCCTTCCATTCAAATTACATTAGCTTTTGTATCTTCTTTTTTACTTGTTCTTTACTCAACTCCAAGGGTAATTAATATAGCAAAAAACTTAAGATTATTTGATAAGCCTGGTAGAAGATCTTCCCATCAAAAAGAAATACCAGTAGTTGGAGGGATTGTTATATTTTGTGTTTTTATTTTGTCAGTTCTAGTTTGGGGAGGAATCAATATCTCTGAATTTAATACTGATTATATAAAGATGCAGTACATATTTGTTAGTTTGTTAATTATATTTTTCATTGGAGTTATTGATGATTTAGTAAGTTTATCTCCATTTAAAAAATTGGTAGGTCAAATAACTTCAATATTAGTATTAATTTATTTTTGTGATTTAAAAATTGATAATTTTCATGGTGTTCTTGGTATATTTGAAATTAATCCAATTATAAGTTATTTATTTACTTGTTTTGTGGTAATTGTAATAACTAATGGTTTTAATTTAATTGATGGTGTAGATGGTTTAGCAGCAGGAATTGGAATAATCTCTTCATTTTGTTTTGGTGTCGTTGCAGTATTAATGAGTCAGTATGATATGGCTGTTATAGCATTTTCTTTAATTGGAGTATTATTTGGTTTTTTAAAATATAATTTTCATCCGGCAAAAATATTTATGGGAGATACAGGTTCTCTAGTTGTCGGTATGATTTTATCAATATTAGCAATCAACTTAATTGATAATGGTTTTTTGTATAAGCAACACAGTTATGTTAATAAAGGTCCATTTTTAGCTATATTATTTTTATCACTTCCTCTTTTTGATTCACTTCGTGTATTTTGTACTAGAATTTTAAGAAAAAAACACCCTTTGAAACCAGCAAGAGATCATATTCACCATGCGTTACTACAATTAGATTTGGATCATGGTAAGACATCAATGCTTCTATATTTATTTTCAATTGTTACAATTAGTGTTTTTAGTTTTTTAATATCAGTTAACATTAGTTTTTCAATATTTCTTCTTGCTATATTTATGAATACAGTACTTTTTTTACCTTTTTATATTCTAAGTAAAAAAAAATAAAATGAGATTTACATGTATTTTTTTACTGCTAATTAATTACAATTTGTTTGCTCAATTTCCTGCTCCTAATCTTGTGTTAGTTAAAGACTATTCACAATCTTTAGAAAAAGACTTATATTTTAGTGAAAAAAAAATAAATACATCTTTTAAACCAATTATTAAATCAAATTTATCTGAAAATTTTTATTCAAAATTTTTAGAAAACAAAGAATTGGATCAAAAGTATATAAAAAGAGTTTTTACTAGTGGTTTATTTATACTTAAAGGACAGAATTATTTTGTAAGTGTTGATCCATTATTTAATTTTAATTTTGGTAGAGAGTTTATTGAAAATAAAAATTTATTTATAAATTCTAGAGGATATTTAGTGAGTGGTAATATTGGTGATAATTTATCATTTTTAACTACATTTATGGAAAATCAGGCAATTTTCCCAAATTATGTTGACTCATACATTTCAAAAAACAAAATTGTTCCAGGACAAGGGTATGCTAGGAATTTTAAACAGAGCGGATACGATTATGCAATTGCTTCAGGATATTTATCATTAGACTTTTCAAAGATTTTTACAATGCAGTTTGGTCACGGGAAGCATTTTATTGGAGATGGCTATCGTTCGCTACTTTTATCAGATAATTCGTTCAATTATCCATTCTTAAGAATCGAAACAAAACTAGGCAAACTACAATATACTAATTTGTATGCTGAATTACAAGATTTACGATATTTTGAGAATAATTCAATTGATAATGCTGATCAAATTGGTTTTGCTAAAAAATATATGTCAACTCACTATTTAGATTTTAAGATAAATAAAAAAATTCAGCTGTCATTATTTGAGTCAGTTATTTGGAGAACTAATCATGCTCCCGGTGAAAATGGATTCGATATACAATATTTAAATCCAATAATATTTTTAAGGCCAGTTGAATATTCAATTAATTCTGCTGACAATATGTTGTTGGGACTAAATTTAAAGTATAATGTTCATTCTAGTTCTTATGCATACAGTCAACTCTTATTAGATGAATTTGTTTTAGATGAGTTTAGAAATGATAAAAATTTTTGGGGTAATAAATTTGGTTATCAGTTTGGATATAAATACTATGATTTTTTAACTAAAAATTTAACTACTCAGATTGAATATAATTTTGTTAGACCATACACTTATGCCCACCAGAATCCTGTTCAGAATTATGGTCACTACAATCAGTCTTTAGCTCATCCAGTTGGCGCAAATTTTTCTGAAATAATTTTAATAAATAGTTATTCATTTAA
>NZWA01000035.1 GCA_002697505.1 Flavobacteriales bacterium
AGATATTTTTACAGAAGAGCAAAAGTTATTTTTTTAGTTAGAGATCCTAGAGATGTTATTGTATCCCATTTTCATCAAATTACCAAAAGAACTAAAAAGCCTATGTATTTTTCTTCAATTTCTGATTTTGTAAGGGACGAAACTTTTGGATTTAATAGGATTATACAGTTTTATAATCTTTGGTATAATCAAAGAAAAATTTCTAAAGATTTTTTTTTAGTCAAGTATGAAGATTTAAAAAATAATGGTGTGAATGAGTTGAAAAAAATATTTAATTTTTTGGAAATTAATATTGAAGAGAAAATTATAAGAGAAGTTTACAATAAAAGTAGNGCAACTAAAATGCGTAATAAAGANCTNGNAAATAAATTATCTGGATTTAATGATTTTGGAAANGAAATTAATCATNTGAAAGTCAGAAAAGCTAAAGTTGGTAGTTATTTAGATGAACTAAGCCAATCGGATATTNATTATTGTAACTNTTTATTANAAAANTTACAAGGCTTTAAATATTNCAAATGATTTATTTTTTCAAGTCATTTATTTTTTTTNTTTNTTCAATTTTCTTTAAAAGAAAAGTTGATATAGTTTTTTATTATCCACAACATTTTAATAGAGATGCAAGTTCACAAAANATNTATTTTNATCATTTGTATAAATGTTGTAANGAAGAAAAAAAATCGTNTTTAATTTTTGAAGAACCAGATAGGTTTTCTNAAATNGGNAGAAATANTAAAACNATNCCATTTGATTTTATTTATTACTTGATTATTTTTTTAAGAAAATTTATTAANTCAGATCAANATATTGGAAAACTTTTANGTAAATCTTTTTTTTCTAAAATTTANTTTGACAATGTTATAATNTTATCTCAAAGTATGATTGAGGTTTTTAGAGGTATCAATTTTGATTCTAATATTTTTGATTTACANCATGGAATTATTTTTTCAAAGCAANCTTCATATNTAGAAAANAACTGTGTTTCANAACANATAAAAAAAAATAAAATAAAAATTTTATTGTTTGGGTATGCTTTTAAATCAATATTAGANANNTCAGATTCNAGTAAATANTATATNANTAANTCTCATGTAATAGGNGTGANTAGAGNTTCTGCAAAATTANTNCACTCNAGATTTAATAATAATATTTTAGTTTCNCTNCAGTTTACTGATGACCATTCATTTAATCAAAATAAAANATTATTNGATGAACTANAGAAATTAATTTTANGATATTCAAATTATAATTTTTATTTAANAAATCANCCTAGANCGTCTACTNATTTTGATATAAATTTNTTATTTAAATTAAATAATGTATTCANATCTAATGNATCATTGNTTGAATCTTTTANATTATGTTCANTTCATATAACAGCATATTCAACAACAACTTTTGAAGCAGCATATTTTGGAATNCCAACATTTTTTTTAACATCATTAAATGANGACTTTNATATGTTTCANAANGATTTTAATTATGTANTGAAAAATGAAATAAAAAATATTGTAAATAACTATGTGCAATCTTCTTTAAAAGTTCAAAAGTGGGAAGCNTTATTTTATTCAACCTTTAANAGAGATAAATTTTTATCTTTACTAAAATGAGAAAGAANAAAATATTTTTNGGAGCNTATGTAAATATNAATAATGCACAGAATATAAATTGCAAATCATTAGCANCATATCTNGATAAAGAAAAATATNTAATNAAAACNCTCAAAGTTAGTTTAANAGAACATCAACAATTAAATTCAGANATTTCATATATNACAGTATANAAATCAATATATATTCTATCTAACTTTTTTGCTTTTCTTTATGGANTTATGTGGTCTGANTTGTCATATTTGCCTAAACANCATTCNACTCCTATTTTAGTTTTGAAAATTGCAAAAATTTTCAANAAAAAAGTNTTCACNACAATAGAAGGAAATATTTGTGATTTNAAATATAAATCAATGATTGATAGTTTTGGTTCAAAACAAAAGATGTTAAAATATTTTAGTNTAATACCAAATATATATGGTATTACAAATCATATTTCTCNTAATACNAACTGTGGTATCCANTTACANAAAGAACCACTTTTTTTAGGNGTAGATAGAAAGANTTTTANNAATAAAAGAAAANTAAAAAAGCTTAGAAATATTATTTTTATTGGGTCATTAATTAAACGNAAGAGAATTNTTGANTTAATAGATATAGCTAANGAATTTGATNATTTAAATTTNCATATNATTGGNTCAGGCNCATTNAAATCTGATATCTTAAAANGTTCTTNAAAAAATGTAATCTTATACGATCATNTTAANAATANTGAAATTNCAAATATATTAATCAATATGGATTTGAATATACTTCTTTCTAAATCTGAAGGGTTTCCTAAAGTTATATTAGANGCTGCNGCTGCATCAGTTCCTTCAATTGTTTANAATAACTATGGGATGCAGGATNTTATTCAAACTAATCATAATGGATTTGTTTTAAAAAATAAAAAAGAAGTNATTGAAAAAATTCATGANCTAATAAGATNNCCAAAACTATTGCATGATAATTCAATAGCAGCNTATGANCTTTCCAAAGAATTTGATTGGAATATTCAAATTAAAAAGTGGGAATTAGAAATAGATTCATTAATATGATNGAATATTTAAAGGACAAATATTATTGGNGGAATGTATATAATAAACTTAAAAGTTTTTTGTCATNTTATGATGAAAAGAAAATATTATTATTTGGATATCCAAAAAGTGGTAATACATGGNTAAGATTTTTATTATTTAATTATTTAAATCTTTTGTTAGATAAAAATCACTANAAAACTNTAACTTATGAAGAATTAAATTTATTACAAAATAATATAATGGATAGAGCAACTACTANTCTTCCTAAAGAAGGTTTTCCATTTTTTTATAGAACACATNCAATTTATAAAAAGCCATATGATTTNTTTGATTTNAAAATATTTGTTCATAGAAATCCTTTAGATACTTTAGTTTCNGCATATTATTTTTATAGAGATAGAGTTGTNCCTTTTCCAAANGATAGCAAAGATGAAATAAAAAATTTGCACAATATTGACTATTATGTTANGACTAAATTTTTACATTGGAAAAAATTTTANGAAAAATCTGTANATAAAGCTGATTATATTGTGAATTATTCAAATTTAAAAACNAACTGTTTTCANGANCTTAAGTCACTTGTTATTTTTNTNGATTNGAATATCGATGAAGAGTTAATTAANAAATCAATTAGTTTGTCNTCTTTTTCTAATATNAAAAGAATGTCAAAANNTCACTCCCAAAAATATGGAAATGCACCTAAAGATGGTAGCTTTANAGGAAACTTTACNNGATCAGGTGTTGATGGNCAGTATATAGATGAATTNCATATTGATACAATTAATTTTGTNAAAAATAATTTTTCAGANTTTAGTTTATTATACAAATTATAATGAAAGAAATCAAAACATACTTAGTTATAACNCCATTTTTTCCTTCATCATCTAATCANAAAGGAATTTATATTTATGATCAACTTAATCAAATTAGAAGAAAGNAAAACTTNAAGATAAAGATTGTAAAATTNGTTTCAATATTTTCTAGACGAAAAAAATTATAATTTTAAAAATTTTGATGTTTATATNTTCAAGTTGATTGANATTCCNTTTTTTATTTTTCCTGGNATTTTTAAANCTNTAAATGATTATAGATTTAATCATTTTNTAAATAAAAATAATATTATTAATATTGATATAATACATGCTCATGTAGCGTACCCCTCNGCCTATATTGCTAATTCAATTNAAGGTTNTGNGGNAGTTAAAAAAATTATTCAGCATCATGGCCTNGANGTTNTNCAGCTTAACAANTGTAGATTTAAGTTTTTTAGAATATTNCAAAGAAGATATTTGANGNACAAANCAATTCTAGAGCTAAATAAATTTGANTNTAATNTAGGAGTTTCAAAATTAGTATTANATCAATTAAATAAGTTTCCTAAATACCAACCAAAATCAGAATATGTTTTTTATAATGGAGTNGATACAAAAAAATTTTATNANATAAAAGTTNAAAAAAATAANAAATANACAATNGGNTGTGTAGCTAATTTTTGGAAGTTAAAAGATCATATTNTACTGATTAAAGCNGTAGAATNTTTANANNANAAAAATANTAATTTATNTTTAAGATTAGTAGGTGCTGGCCCAACATTATCAGAATGTTATCANTATGTAGTTAAAAATAATTTAACTAATATTATCTCTTTTGAATCGGAAATGNCTCACGAGNATTTAAATCTATTTTATAATGAGATTGATTTATTTGTNCTCCCATCTTATTATGAAGCTTTAGGATGCGTTTATNTGGAAGCCTGGGCAACAAATACACCATTTATAGCAATTAAGGGTCAAGGTNTTTCTGAANTNCTTNAAANNAAAGATAAAATTTATTCACTTGCNAATGCTAAAGAAGTNAGNTCTTTAGTNGAATGTATTTTNAAAAACATGAACTCTAAGANACATTTTGTTTTTGACAAGAACTACANAATAGATAACTTAGTANATAAATTNATTAATNATGTAATTNTAAATGATTAAGAGANNATNNAATATTATCAAACAGAAAATATTTATTTTGTCTGAAAGAAGAAAAATAAATANAAATGGTACTCTTATTAANGCATTTAATAAATCNAATACTATTTTCATTCATATTCCAAAAACTGCAGGTATTTCATTAGTTAATGGTATTTATGGAGANGTTTCTAATGAGGGACANAGAAANGTTCATTTTTANAAAAAAATTTTTNGAAAAAAATTTANNAAGTTCTTTNTTTTTTCATTTGTTAGAAATCCTTATGATAGACTTTATTCAGCTTATAAATTTTTACAAACGGGTGGCATGAANATTCATGATNAAAATGCTTATAANCAACANTTGATTGGTTATGAAAATTTTGAAGATTTTATTTTTCATGGCTTAAATAACCAAATNGTAAATGAAATCGTACACTTTAAACTTCAGAGTGANTTTATTTGTAATGATTATGGTGANATTATTGTTGATTTTGTTGGGAAATATGAAAATATAGATAANGATTTATCTCAACTCTCAAAATTNATTAATAAAGANATTNTTTTACCACATTTAAATAAAGGAAAAGCTAAACAAAAATATGATAAGATTTANACGAATNAAATGAAAGAGATTGTATATAAAATGTATAGAAGAGATTTTGAAATATTTAANTATAAATAATGCTTAAATTAATTTTGAGTCAAGCAAACTGGGGAATTTTAGGNTCTGCTTTTGGTTTTTTGATTGGTTTTTTAGTNAAAATTTATTTAATCAATATTGTTGGNGTAGATTNATGGGGNAAGTATGTTTCAGCTCAAACTTTTGCATCATTTTTTGATACTTTACTTTCNTTAGGTATNCCTTGGNTAATTATTAAGTATTTACCAAATTATTTTGAAGATAATATTACTAAAGCNAANAATTTATTANANAAAATAATAANGTATATAATATTAGTGACANTTTTNTTTTTATTGNTTAGTTGGTTTTTTTCCCCAATTTTAGATACTTATGTTTATNNAAAGATAGATGATTTTTCATTNATTTTATTTTTAGTATCAATTAATGTTCCAATATCAATTTTTACAAGTNTAATAATNTCATTATATCGATCAGTTTTTAAAATTAAAGAAATTGTTGTTTACAATACATTATTTTCAGTACCAATTCGAGCTGTCTTAACATTTTTNATTTTTCAGTATACAAGTAATATCGTTTACTTTATCTTAATTGAATTATTTGTTTCAACTNNAATACTNATATTNTTATTTTATATTTTNAATAAAAATGAATTTNCTATTTTTTCTAGANNTGAAAATCAAACTAATTTNNATAAAAATGTGGTTTNATATGGAAAAAAAATGTANATAAATTCATTAATTTCTTTTTTTTCTGCTCAGTCNCTNTCTTTAATTATTAGCATTAAATTAAGCCCNGACCANATTGGNNTATATAGTATTTTATTAACTGTTACTGGNGTTACNATGTTTATTGTNAAAAATATCAATAAAATTTTTGCNCCTGCAATTACNAAATTATACAAAGAAAANAATATTANTAAGTTGTCATCTATTTATAAGCAGATTACATTTNTTGTTAATCTTTTTACAATGCCATTNGTAGTTTTAATTATTTTGTTTNCNAATGATATATTGTATTTATATGATAANACTGGTAATTTNATNCAATATTCTNTACTTTTATATATTTTGATGNTAGCNAGAATTATTACTTTNATCTCNGGNAGCTCTGGNATGATTATGATTATGGCAGGTTTNNANGATAAAGAGCTTAAAATTCAAACTATTAAAGCAGTATTAATAATNATNTCAGCTTTTTATTTAATNGATATCTATGGATTNNTATCTATNGTNATTTTATTTGTNNCNTTCATGNTTTATATTAATATTGCTCAATTNTATNTAATCAATAAATATTTACAAATNTCACCNTTTAGTAAAAATTTAAGTATNTTANTTTTTGTTAGTTTANTACTAATTTATTTNTCANTTAATTTTTCATATAATTTTAATTTAATTCATTATNNAATTNTNCCAATTTTCGTATACTTTTTNTATTTCNNNATTTTTTATAAAATGATNAAAAAAATTTATTTAAATANTTTNTCTAGATGATTAAATTTTTANTAAAATACGGTGTTGTTTTATATTTAATAAATACAATTTTTTTNTCNATTGAGTCGACTTTTNTTTTTGGTAATTTGATTTTTCTAGTATTAATGTCAACATATGGTATTTTAATACTAATTAACGCTAGCTTTTTTAGAAATGTAATCTTAAACAAAACATTTTTAATTTTCATTTTAATTAATATAATTAATTTAATTTATTTTTTTTGTTTTCACACTTTTGGAGATATTGAAGCATTAAAGTTTTTGTTAGCAAGGTTTGTTCAATTTAGTATAATTGCTGGAAGTATTTATTATAATTATAATTATTATAACACAAATTTTTTTAGGCATCTTTCATTATTTTTATTTGTACTAATGTTAGTTTGTTTGCTTGGTAACTTTGATTTTTTCTCAGGCAGATACAAAGGTCTAATTTGGAATCCTAATATGCTTGCATCATTTAGTTCCGTTGGATTTGCAATAGTATTAATTACTATCAATAAATATAAGCGAATAGATATTTTGATGATGAGCGTATTTCTGACAATTTCTTTATTAACTGGTTCTAGAGGTGTTTTGATTATAGTTCCATTAGCTTTTATCATAAAGTTTGGTTTTTCATTTAAAAACGTCCTTTATTCTTTGTTAGCCATAATTTTACATTATTCTATTTCTCAATTAGATTTAAATACTAGTATAAATAGATTTTCTGAAAAAACTGTCTTTAGCTCAAGATTAGATAATTGGAATTATGGCATACAAAATATTCTTTCAAAACCGCTTTTTGGCTTTGGTTTAGATAAATATTCTGGTGAAACTGAGTATATTCCTTATTTCGAAAAGGGTTTAGGTAGAAGTTTAACTGCGCATAATGGATATTTATCTTTATTTATTCAATATGGCATGATTTTTGGATCAATAATTCTTTTATTAATTTTTAAGTATTGTATTTCTCTCGTTTATTTTTTTAAAAGTTATAGTGATAATATAGTTAAAGTAAACCTGTACATAATTTTATCGACTTTAATAGCGTCTATTTATGAAACTATGATTACAGGAATTAATGAATTTCAAACTATTTTGTTTTGGTTTTCATTAGTTTTTTTAATATTTCAAAAAAAAAGAATTGTAAATGAAAATTGAAATTATAGATAATATAAATAAGTTTTCAGAGATTGAATCTAAATGGAATAAGATCTATGACATTGGAAATTATACTTTTTTTCAGTCATTTCACTATAATTTTTATGCCTGGAAAAATATATTATTTGAAGATAGTTTTAATAAATTAAATATCATATTAGTTTNTCANGAGAAAACAATAGTTGCTATTTGCCCTTTTTATATCGATAAATTAAAAAGATTAAGATTTATTAATGATATTCATACAGATTTTTGTGATATTTTGGTAACTAAAAAAATTGAATTTAATAATGTATTAAAATCACTTAATTTNATCAATTCATACAGNTTTATTAATTTAAATAAAAANTCTCATTTGTTAAAAANAANTGATNTAAATCACTTTAGTTATGTACAGAAACATCAATCATTTTATTCGTANCTTAATTTAGAAAAGGGAAATTTCCCTCAAAATCATTTGATNTTAAAATCAAAGCAAAAAAGNGAATTTAGAAGGATAGCTAAAAAGCATANAGATAGTATTCATTTAGTTTTATCAGCTAGTAATCATGCTTTTCCAATAAATGAAATAAANACACTTAGAAATAAGATGNTTAGTAGTAAAANAAGAAAAACTTCATTTTTAAATNTAAAAATCTTAAAATTAATTGAATTATTATATATTAATAATGAACTTATAATAAGNATGATAAAGAATGATTATTGTATTCAAGCTATATCNTTTGTTTTGAAAAAAGANAATAATTATTTGTTTTGGATTGACATGTATGATAGCTCGAAAATGATAAATATATTTAANTATATTAAGTTCATCTCAAAAATGTCATCAAAAAAAGATGTTAATATTCACTTTGGAAGAGGNGATTATTTTTATAAGTTAAATAATTTTAAGCCAAAAATTGAAAANTTACAACATGTNTATATTTTTTTTAGCAATTTAGATTTATTTTATTTTAAGATAAAATCTATGATTTTNAATATTATACGAAAAGCATATAAAANAATTAANAGATGAAAATATATTGCTTTTTTACTGAGCCAGCATCATATACATTAGATTTAATAGAATATGTTTATAATCCATTAAAAATAGATTTTTGTTTTTTAAAATCTNAAAGTGAAGCTAAAACAAATATAAATGTTANTNAAAATATTTTTTTAGATAGACTNTCTTTTTTTAAGTATCTTAAACTTATTATTAGAGTNCTAAANAATTATGATATTGTTATATTCAATTCTTATAATAACCATGCTTTTATTTTAACTATGNTATTAAAATTGTTCGGTTTTAAAAAAGNTAAAATTGCAATTGAGTCAGATACTCAGTTAATTNTACCAGNAAATATTANAAAACGACTTCTTAAGANNATNTATTTATCTTATATTTTTAAAAAAAAATATGTTTATGGATTAGCAGCAGGTAATTATACTCATAAAGATTTATTTAGATTTTATGGTATGANAGAAAAGAATATTTTTTTAATGCCACTAATGGTTAATAACTTTAAGTTNTNTCCAAAAAATGTNATAAATAAAAAGGAATTTATTTTTTTGTTTGTTGGAAGNTTAATTAAAAGAAAAAATATNGANTCTNTAATTAATGTNTTTAATTATAAATTTCAAGATAAAAAAGCGATTTTAAAAATAATTGGAGATGGTCNGTTATNTGATTATTTAATAAATAAATATNCATCNGATAAAGTTAAGATAATTGGTAAGTTGTTNGATGATGANCTANTAAAAGAATTTAATAAATCTAGTGTATTGGTATGTCCTTCGTATTTTGAGCCTTGGGGNTTAGTCGTAAATGAGGCATTATCGTCTTCATTACCTGTTATTGCAAGGCGTGAAGTTGGATCAGTNTGGGATTTNTTNGANAATAAAAAAACNGGTTTTATTGTTAAAAATGATAAGCAANTCGGAGANAAGATGCTAGANTTTTTTAATAANAAGGATTTGTTAANTACATATTCTAAAAACGCANATGATTTAATGAAAAATTATTGGAATTATGATTTGTATATTAATTGTTTAAATAAATTTATTGGTAAAATAAGAGATGGNAATAGGAGCGGCAATTAGACGAAAAATAGTATATTTNGCTAAACAAANAACCAAAAAATATAGTAAGGTTTTAGTTTATCACGATATTCATGATGACATNAAATANACTAGCATGTCAACATCAATCAATCAGTTTACTAGACATATAAATATCATTAGGGATATGGGATTTGAAATTGTAAAAAACATAACNNANCCTGAAAATCAAATTCAAATCACCTTNGACGATGCATATCTTGGNANGTACAATAATTTTTTTATAATAGAAAGGTTNAATGTTCCNATAACAATTTTTGTTATTACATCATATTTAAACAATGNATATCCATANATAAATNATGAACAGTTAAATATTCTAAANAAAAGCTCATTAGTTGGTATTGGATCGCATACTCATAGNCATCGAAAATTAAATATTTTATCNNNAANAAANTTATTGTTTGAATTAAGAAAATCAAAACAAANGTTAGAAGATTTATTNTCNGNAAAAATNACTGATTTATGTTATCCAGAAGGAAAATTCAGTAAAAAAGTTATTAAAATTGCNACNGATCTTGGTTACGATAAACAGTTTTCGTTAATNCCTGGTAGATATGATAANAAGTTATTTAAAAATGTTCANAGAAGAAGTTTAGTTCAACATGCAGATGATAAAGAATTTNAAAATATANTAATGGGAGGAGATAATATTTTGGAAAAATGGTANATGTTTAAACATTATTCATCATGAGAATATGTTTAGTTTCNCATTCGTTTTATCCTGCCACATGCTATGGTGGTCCTATTTTTTCAACTTATGAATTATGTAAAAAATTGGCAAAATTAGGNTTTAANGTATATGTATCNACNACAAATGCTAACTGTANTAAGAGTCTCAAGGTTANAGTAAATAAGTTTATTAAANTAGAAGATAATTTTTTTGTTAAATATTATAAAGAACAAATAACTTATTATTTATCAATTTCATTAATTTTNAATTTATATAANGATATAAANAANTCTGATGTTATTTATATNCANTATATTTTTCATTATACAGTTCCACTTGCTCTTTTTTTTTCTTGGATTTTTAATAAACNAATAATNATATGNCCNAGAGCAAGTTTNTCNCCTTGGGGNTTAAAATGGAAGGGTTTTTTATCAAAATCTTTTAAGAAATTATGGNTNANTTTTTTNATTAAACCTTTNGCTAATTTTGCAACTTGGCATGGNTGCTCTAAAATTGAAATAACTGATATAAAAAATCAATTTCCCAAAGTNANATACTTTGAGTTNTCNGATGGGATTGACATTGAGTCATTNAAAAATTCNAAAAAAATAAGTTATNATCAACTTATANATAAGTATGTTAACAAAAAATTNGATAANATTTCTGATNTAATTTTTTCNATGGGAAGACTACATAAAATTAAAGGTTATGATAATTTAATNAAGTCTTTTGCTTTATTNTTAANNNANAAGCCAAATAGTAAANTANTNATTGCTGGATCTGGTGATACATATAAATATGAACTTATTAGTTTAATTAAAAANTTANGTTTAGAAAATTCAGTTTTTTTAGTTGGTCAGCTTAATGATNAGGAAAAAAAAGAAGTTTTATCAAGTTGTAGCGTATTTGCACTTGCTTCGCATGTTGAAAGTTTTGGTATGGTNGTTTTAGAATCTTTGGCTTCTGGAACTCCAGTAGTAGTNTCAGACAAAACNATTTGGAAAAATGTTNATGAACAGAAATGTGGTATTTTTGTCTCNAATAGNGTTNATTTATTTAGTAAAGGAATGTTAAATGCATTGTCAATTAAGTTTTCTCCATCTGATTGCATTGCTTTCTCAAGGAGATATGATATTAATTTAATAGTAAATTTATTTATAAATCATATTAGTAATGAATGATGAGTTAAAAATATCTATAATAACAGTTGCTTTTAATAGTGAAAAAACTATTAGAGATACAATTAAAAGTATAGTTAACCAAGATTATAAAAATATAGAATATATAGTGATTGACGGAAACTCCACTGATGATACAAATCAAATAGTAAGAGAGTTTGCTGATAATGTGGATATTCATATTTCTGAAGATGACGAAGGTATTTATGATGCAATGAATAAAGGAATTAAGTCTGCTAGTGGAGATATTATTGGAATATTAAATTCAGATGATTTTTATCCTAATGCATATGTATTAAGTAACGTAGTAAAATCATTTAATAAACACGAATCTGACGCTGTTTATGGTGATTTGGTATATGTTAATGCTAAAGATACATCAAAAATTCAAAGATATTGGCAGTCCGGCCCTTACACAACTAAAAAATTAAAAAATGGATGGATGTTACCTCATCCTACTTTTTTTGTAAAAACATCTATCTACAAGCAATTTGGTTTATATAATACTTCATTACATATGGCTGCAGATTATGATATGATTATTAGACTTTTATACAAGTTTAATATTTCTGCAAACTATATTCCCATGATTCTTGTTAAAATGAGAACGGGAGGAGCTAGTAATGCAAGTATTTTTGATAGATTGATAGCTAACAAACAAGATGGGTTAGCTTGGACTAAAAATCATCTGAATAAACCGTATTTTATTAGAATCAAAAAGCCTCTTCAAAAAATAATGCAATTTTTTCAAAAACCTAAAATATAATTGAAAGTATTAATTATTGATAATAAAGATTCTTTTACGTTTAACCTGTATCATTATGTTGAACAATTTGCACAAGATGTTGATGTTTACAGAGCAAATTCAATATCAATTAAGCAGGTTGGTATATATGATAAAATTATTTTTTCACCTGGTCCTGGATTGCCAGCAGAGCATGAAATAATGTTTGAAATAATTGATACCTATAAGAAGAATAAATCAATTTTAGGAATTTGTTTAGGGCATCAAGCTATTGCAGAATATTTTGGATGTAGTTTGGTTAATTTAAGCGAAGTAAAACACGGAATCACAAGTAAATTAATTATACATGAAAATTCTATTATTTTTAATAATGTTCCCAACAATATAACAATTGGTCATTACCACTCATGGGTTGTATCAAAACAACAAATACCTCAACTAATTAAAGTTACATCTGTCAACTCTGACAATTTGATTATGTCTATTGAGCACAGAAAATATGATATTATGGGATTGCAATTTCACCCAGAATCAATTATGACAGAATATGGACTATTAATGATTAAAAACTGGGTTAATTATAGTCAGGACTAAACCAGTCTCTTTTTCTTTCATATTTCAAATCTCTAAGAGATGGTGCTTTCACTTGAATAGTTAGTGTGTAACTTCTTTGAAATCCAAATGGAATGTAGTTGAACATTAATTCCCAGCAATGTAAATCTCGGTAAATATCTATTGAGGTATAAGTTAAATCTTTTGAATCAAAGTCATATCCAGATCTAAATCCTAATTTCCATTTATCTGTTATTTTAATATTTCCTGAAAAATTTAAGCTTTGTGTAGTGTCAGCAAATTTAGCGGAATTGTAACCTTTATTATATATTAAGTTATAGTTGAATCTTAAGTCCCAAGGGATTTCGATAAAACTTCTGTTGTCATCGCTATTTTTTGTGTTAAAACTTTTGTCATTGATATTTAGTCCTATGCTAGTATTTAAATTTTTCAGTCTCGCTATTCTGTTATTTTTATTAATTTCTAAAATATTAATATTATTATTTTTTTCATTGTTTGTTATATATGGATCATATGTACTAGAAAAGTTAATATCTAAGACTTTTAATATTCTTGTTCTTGCATTTAAATTTATATTACTAAGGTTTAGTGAATCCTTAAGCAAATTATATGAAGTTGAAATATTTAAACTTTCAAGTATTTTAATTTTTTTTTCAGATCGACTTGTATCTTTTTTGCTTTTTATTTTCATTTCAAAAACATTATTTATGTTGAGGTTAATGTTTCCCGATTCCCCTTTTGATGGTGAGCCATAAATTCCATTTTCCATTATTGAATATAAAACTTTGTCACCATCATTATTAATTTGTACCTCCTCATAATAATTATATTTTTCTTTAGAAAAATCTGGTTTATAGCTAAATGATAGATTTGGAGTTAAAACATGTCTTATTGCCTTGATTTTTCCTTTTTTAAACTGTACTAAACCATATATTTTTGTATTTAAACTTGATGAAATATTATATTCATGAGCTCTGGTGAAATTTCTAATTGTATCTGTTATAACACTATTGCCATCCCAATTTTTTTTGATTTGTGAAAAATACCATCTTTCTGTAAAATTTATGCTTGGACTTAATGTTAAATAATTAAAAATTTTTAATGAAGTATTGATTGGGATTGTGTGCTTTATTCCATTTCTAAATTTAGAAAGAGATTGGTTTGTAAATAACAATGAGTCAGCAATTGAGATGTCATTTTTTGCGCTCATAGTATATCTTAACCCAATTTTTTCGTACCATAAGTTTTTAGAAACTTGTTTCTTAAAAGGAAAAATTCTGTTCATGTTTAATGATATTTCTGGTACTGAAAGATTTATAATTTTACTTTGTGTATTTTGACTATGTCTTAAGTTTGAAGAAAGATTGAATGGCGTATTAGCCCATTTTTTTCTTAAACTAATATTTGACTGGAATGTATTACTTAAGTAATCATTTGTATTTGATAAATTATTTCTATGAAAAGTACTTGATCCTGCATTTACGTTTGCTGAAACCTGTAAATTAGGATTTGTCTTGGCGTCCTGGCTATGTTTCCATCTTATAAAAAAGTCTCTTTTTAAATTATAATCTGGAAATCCTTTTTCACTATTCATCATATTAGCAAAACTCAAATTTAATGATCCACTATAATTGTATCTTTTTTTATAATTAAGATTAGTTTTAATGTTCCAGCTTCCTTTTGAATACACATCTCCTTTAAGTGTTAGATCTGCTTTTTCATTAATTGGGAGATAATATCCACCGTTTTTCAAAAAAAATCCAAGTTCTTGTGATTCTCCATAAGATGGAATTATTAAGCCAGAACTTTGCTTAGTATTATTTGGAAAATAACCAAATGGAAAAATTAATGGTGTAGGAATACTAAAAAAAGTTAAATATGCAGGTCCAGTGATTATTTTTTCACCAGGAATAACTTTAATTTTATTTGATCGAATAGAATAATGTGGTTTATCTGCATCACATGTAGTATAATCACCCTTTTTAAAATATAGAACATCATCTTCCATTTTTTTTACAATTTTACCTAAAATATAACCATCACCTTCTTTAGTTGAAATTTGCTTTACGTAGGATTTTTTTGATTTAAAATTATATGTTATTTCTTTGGCTTTGAAACTACTTTTATTTTCCGTCAATATTGGAAGGCCAATATCTTTATCTATAGAATCTTTAATTGAAGTAGCAAAAATTGTGTTTTCAGTCCAATCTATCATTATATAAGCAGCAGTTATAGTTGTATTTTTATATTTAATTTTTGCATTTCCATGTAAGTGAACTTTTTTGTTGTTAATATCAATATTTATTGAATCCTCAGCAAATTTTTCAATTTCTGAATCAAGAAAATTATTCCCATTTTTGACTTTACTAGTGTCAATATCATTGGCAAACAAAAAATTATTAAATAATCCTGTTAATAAGAAAATGGATATAAATATTTTATGAGCTTGTAAATTCAATCTTAATATTATATTTGTGTTAAATGAAACAGTAGTAATATTGTGTCAAAATTAGCTTTTTTATATTTATCTCATATAAACGTAAGATTTATTATTTTATTAGTGAATCTCATGTTATTTTCATTTGATGTTGTTTCAAATGGATTAAATAATAATAAATTAAAAACTATTGTTATTGATCCGGGACATGGTGGTAAAGATCCTGGTACTTTGGGAACAAAAAGATATTCTAAGTTTGAAAAAGACATAGCTTTATCAGTTTCATTAAAATTAGGTAATTATATTTCGAATAGTTTTCCAGATATTAAAGTCATTTACACTAGAAATGAAGATGTTTTTTTAGAACTAAATGAAAGAACTCGAATTGCAAATAAATCTAATGCAGATATTTTTATTTCAGTTCATTGTGATGGTTTTACCAATTCCAAAGCATATGGAGCTAGTGTGTTTGTTATGGGTATGAGTAAATTAAAAGCTAACTTAGATGTTGCAATGCGTGAAAACGCAGCTATGTATTTGGAGGATAATTATAAACAAAAATATGATGGTTTTGATCCTAAATCTGCTGAAAGTTACATAGTATTTTCATTAATGCAAAACACATATCTTGAACAAAGTCTTCAATTGGCAGAATATGTTGAGGAGCAGTTTGCTTATAAAGCAAATAGAAAGAGTAGAGGAGTTAAACAAGCTCCTTTTTATGTTATTAGTCGAACTAATATGCCCTCGATTCTAGTTGAATGTGGATTTTTAACTAATCCCAAAGAAGAAGATTATTTACAAACTGATCAAGGACAAAATCAAATAGCTATGTCCATTTTTGAAGCTGTTAAGAACTATAAACTTAGTTTAGAAAGTTCGTTTTCTTTAAATAATATTATTGATAGTAATGATATAAATAATAAAAGCGAAAATAATTTGCAGTTAAATCAGGTTGTTTATAAAGTTCAAATTGCTACAAATCTAACTTCAATTTTTAATGATAAGAAGTTTGCAGGAATAAAAGTTGAAGAAAAATTAGTTAATGGTATTTATAAGTATTATGTTGGTAGTAATACTGATAAAAGTATTATTGATGAGATAAAAACCGATTTAAAAAATAATGGATTTAAAGATGCTTTTGTGGTAGCTTTTTACAATGGGAAGAGGATATCTACAAAAGATGCATTAAATTTGCAAAAACAAAATAATTAATATGAAAAGAGAAGTGAAAGTTGGTATTGTTTCAATAGTTGTTATTTTTATTTTAATTTTAGGAATAAACTATCTAAAAGGGACAAATATTTTTAAAAACAATATAACTTTTTATGCTCTCTATCAAAATATTGATGGTCTACAAATTGGAGCTCCTGTTACTGTTAGTGGATTCAAAGTCGGATCTGTTACTGATATTGATATGTTGACCGAATCAAATAATAATTTATTAGTTACTATTAATATTGAAAAAGAGTTAGTTGTCCCAAAAGAATCTATTTTGAAAATAGTTAATCAAGATTTAATGGGGACAAAGGGAGTTAATTTAATTTTCTCATCCAGTTCAGATAATGCTTCTTCTGGTGACACTTTAAGATCAAGTCTTGAAAGTTCTTTACAAGAAGAGGTCAATGCTCAAATATTACCATTTAAGAGAAAGGCAGAGGAGTTAATTGTATCCATCGATTCTGTTATGATGATTGTAACCGCAGTTTTAAATAAAGATGCAAGAAAAGATTTATCTAAGAGTATTGAAAGTTTAGGAGAAACTTTTTCTTTAATGTCTAGTAGCATGAAAAAAGTTGATGGTATAATAGATGCTAACGAAGAAAAAATTTCTAATATAATTTTCAATATGGAAAGTATATTAAGTAACATAGAAGAAAGTAATTCCAGTGTCAATAGTATTTTATCAAATATGTCATTAATTTCTGATTCGTTATCAAATTCAAATTTAACTTCATTGGTAAATAATTTCAATACTTTAATGACACAGATAAATAGTAAAGAGGGTAGTGCTGGTTTATTGTTTAATGATGATAAACTATATACTAATTTAGAAAAAACAACAAAAGAACTTTCTGAGCTCATAAAAGATATAAAAGACAATCCCAAAAGATATATTAATTTTTCCTTAATAAAGAGGTCAAATAACAACTAATATGAGTATATCAAATATTATTTTTCTTGTAGCTTTTATTTCATTAACAACTTTGTTTGTAATTAATATCAGAAAAATCATTTTTAATATAAATTTAGGAAGTGATATAAATCGTTCGGATCAAAAATCTAAGAGATGGGGAAATATGATTCGTGTTGCCCTTGGTCAATCAAAAATGACTAGAAGACCTATTGCGGGTATATTGCACATTTTAATATATGTCGGCTTTGTTATAATTAATATAGAAATAATAGAAATAATTATTGATGGAATTTTTGGAACACATAGATTTTTAGCAACAATAATACCATTATCTATTTATAATTTTCTAATAGCCACCTTTGAGATTCTTGCATTTTTAGTTCTTTTTGCTTGTGTTGTTTTTTGGACTAGAAGAAATGTTGTTAAGTTGAAACGTTTTTGGAGTAAAGAAATGAAAAAGTGGCCTAGAACTGATGCTAATCTAATTTTAATTTTTGAAGTTCTTTTGATGGTAGCATTTTTAACTATGAACGCTGCTGATTGTTTGCTTCAAACTAGTGACAGTAAATATATCAAGGCTGGATCTTTTCCTATTAGTAATTTTATTGTTCCTATGCTTTCTAATTATGATGCTTCCACATTGTGTTTAATTGAAAGGTTTTGTTGGTGGTTTCATATTATAGGCATATTGCTGTTTATGAATTATATAGTTATTTCTAAACATTTACATATTTTCTTTGCATTTCCGAGTACATACTACGCAAAATTATCTCCTTTAGGAAAAATGGATAATTTAGATGCTGTAACTAAAGAAGTTAAACTCATGTTAGATCCTAATGCAGACCCTTTTGCTAATCCATCATCAGATGCAGATTCAGCTGTTGGAACCTTTGGAGCAAAAGACGCCACTGATTTAAATTGGGTACAACTACTTAATTCCTATAGTTGCACAGAGTGTGGAAGATGTACTTCTGTATGTCCGGCTAATCAAACAGGCAAGATGTTGTCTCCTAGAAAAATAATGATGGATACAAGAGCAAGAATATCTGAAATAGGATACAATAAAAGAAAAGGAATAAAGGACGAAAAAACACTTATTAATGACTATATAACACCTGAAGAGTTATGGGCTTGTACATCATGTAATGCATGTACAGATTCTTGTCCAATAGAGCTTGATCCTTTGTCAATCATATTAGATATGAGAAGATACTTAGTTATGGAGGAATCCAAGGCACCGAGTGAGTTAAATATGATGTTTACAAATATTGAAAATAATGGTGCTCCTTGGCAATTTTCAGCTGCAGATAGATTAAACTGGAAAGATGAATAAGATAAAGTTGATAAATAAGAAAGTTGACGGTGAATTAATATCACCAGTTCTACCTAATGATGTAAAAAATTATTTAATTGATATTGATGGAACTATTTGTGATGATATTCCTAATGAAGAACCTGAGAGAATGGCAACTGCAAATTTGTACCCAGATGCTTTAAAAACATTAAATAAGTGGTATGATCAGGGACACTATATTACATTTTTCACTTCAAGAATAGAAGAGCACAGAAATGTGACAGAAAAGTGGTTGCAAGAAAACGGTTTTAAATATCATGGGCTACTTATGGGAAAGCCAAGAGGAGGTAATTACCATTGGGTTGATAATCATATAGTTCGAGCAACTAGGTTTGACGGAAAGTTTACGGATTTGGTAAGAAAAGATACGTCGATTGAAGTTTTTAAATCATAAATATGAATAAATTAAGTGTTAAAACAATGGCTGAGTATTTTGCTGAGGGTAAAAATCCTGATATTCTATATTGGGTTGGTTCAACGGGTAGTTTTGATGATAGAGCAAAAAAAATAACCAAAGCTTTTGTGAAAATTTTAAATAAAGCACAGATTAGTTTTGGTGTATTGGGAACAGAAGAAACTAGCACTGGAGATGCCGCTAAAAGAGCAGGTAATGAGTTTTTGTTTCAGATGCAAGCTATGATGAATATTGAAGTTTTAAACAGTTACAATGTGAAACATATAATTACTACTTGCCCGCATGCTTACAACACCTTTAAGAACGAGTATCCTTCTTTAGGAGGTAAATATAAGGTTCAGCATCATAGTGAATATATTTTTGAATTGCTAAAATCAAATAAAATAAGGGTCAATAAAAATTTAGAAGGTCAAAAAGTTACCTATCACGATCCATGTTATTTAGGAAGAGCAAATGATATTTATGATGCGCCAAGAGAATTAATTCGTTCTTTAGGTGTTGATTTTGTTGAAATGAAAAGGAATAAAAGGAGATCTTTTTGTTGTGGAGCTGGCGGGGCGCAGATGTTTAAGGAGGCAGAAAAAGGCACAAATGAAATTAATATTGTTAGAACTCAAGAAGCAATAGAAACAAATGCAAAAATTATTGCTACTGGATGTCCATTTTGTAACACAATGATGACAGATGGGGTAAAGAACCTAGCAGAAGGTAAACTTGAAACAAAAGATTTGGCTGAACTTATTGCTGATAGCCTATAATGTTGGTTGAATTCGATAATATTTCTGATGCCTCTAGAATTTGGATTTACGCTTCACCAATTTTTCTTGATAATGAAAATCAAAGTTACATAAGTAAATTATTATCTAATCATTTAGATACTTGGCAAGCACATCAAGTTTCTTTAACGGCTGCACTCACAATTTTAGAGAATCACTTTATAATAATAGCGCTTGATGAAAATATAGCTGGCGCTTCTGGCTGTTCAATTGATTCTCTTCAACATAAAATCCAAGAGATTGAAAATTATCTTGCTGTATCGTTAACAAATAGATTAAATGTATTTTGTATAGTAGATGATAAAATAAAGTGTATACCTTCATCAGAGCTATCTAAATTTGTAAATAAAGAAACACTTTTTTACGATTTGACCATACAAAAAAAATGTGATCTTAGTACTTACTTAAAACCAATCAAAGAAGGTTGGTGTTCAAGGCTCATTAAATGAGAAATCAACTAAAATGAAAAGTATTTTTCCAGAACGCATTATTTGTTTGACTGAAGAGACTACAGAGACAATATATTTGCTAGGTGAGCAAAAACGTATCATTGGAATATCAGGCTTTACGGTTCGACCATCAAAGGCAAAAAAAGAAAAAAAGAAAATATGCACATTTATTGATGCAAATATTGATGAAATTATTTCTTTAAATCCAGATCTTGTGATTGGGTTCTCAGATATTCAAGCAGATATTGCTCAAAAGCTAATAAAAAGAGGTGTCACTGTGTGGATAAATAATTACAGAGATATTAATGGAATATTTAAAATGATAGGTCAGGTTGGTATGCTTGTCAATCAAATTGAGAAATCTAATAATCTAATAAAAGAAATTAATACTAAATTAGAGGTAATAAAAAAGAAAGTTAAAAATTTTAAAATCAAACCCAAAATATATTTTGAAGAATGGTATGATCCAATTATTACAAATATTCAATGGGTAAGTGAAATAATAGAACTTTGTGGAGGTGAAAATATATTCCCTGCTTCAAAAAAAGAATCCTTAGCAAAAGATAGAGTTATCAAAAATTCAGAAATAATTGTAGAAAAAAATCCTGATATTATTTTAGTTTCTTGG